>CAJOMF010000010.1 GCA_905235605.1 uncultured bacterium | reverse complement strand
ACGGAACAGTCTGTCCTTGTGCCGCCGGTTGATCATCCAGTCCATTGCGCATCCGTCCTTTCCTTTCTATTATACCGTACCGCATCAAAATAGCAAGCATGATTCCTGCATTTCGGCGCTTCTGTATCTGTCTCCTCTGTTCCGTGCAGCCAGCTCGCAGACACTCCGGTAAACGGCACCGCGGTTTGTGCTGCAAACTGCATGGGCTGGGACAAATCAGGCTGTTACGACGACGAACCGGCAGACGATTCCGACACCACAGACACCGATACTGACGACAAGGAAAACTGCGGAAACGGCTTTCTTGACGAAGGTGAACAGTGCGACGACGGCAACAGGATCGACGGCGACGGCTGCTCGAAATACTGCATGAAAGAAGACACCAAATCAAAAAGCAGCGGCTGCTCGCTGGATCTTTTCTAAAAATCAATTCTATACAGATTCTGTTGTAAAAAAAAGCATTACCTTTCAAAATAAAATTTATATCTTGACAAGAAATCAATAAACATTATCATAAGTTATTGCGTTCAAACACGAACTGCATGTTATTAAAATGTTTTTCAACTTTTTTGAAGGAGAGTAAAATGAAAAATTTTATTGCCGCAATTGTCTTCTTGTCTTTATTTGACCTTTTAGGTACAACATTTCAGTTAAGTTATGACACTAACTGGCCGAATCGTGCGGATGAACTTTGTTCCGAAACAAACTATCCCGATGTCTACTACAAATCGATTTCTTCACCTTTCAGCAGCACACACCTTGTCGGAGTAGATTCAGCTGTTTTGTCAAACGGTAATTACCTCGTCCTGGCTCAGATTTATGCCACAAAAAATTCAGATGCAACATTTTCCAACCCGTCAAGATATTATTTATCCGTAATAGACAAGACAAATGGAAACGAACTGGATAATTATTACATTACCGGATTTCTTCTGAACAAATCTTATGAATTGTTTGATATCGAGAAGATTCCGAATCAAACAAATTCTTTTCTGATTGTCGGAAGATTTCAAAGTACCATATATCCTAATCCAACGAATTACAGTATATTTGTTGCAAAAATCACCGTTAATTCAAGTAACATAATTTCTGTAGCATGGACACAAAATCTCAATACATCAACCGATACAAAAGCCGGATACAGCATAGCAATGCACAATAGCGAAGTTTATATAGGTGGATACAGTGCTCTGTCCGGAAATGTGATAAAAGCCGATTTGACTTCAACCGGATTAAATAATGTTACAACAATCTATAATTGCGTTGGATTTGGAAGCAACTGCGTTGTAAACAAAATACAATATGATGAAGATCTTGCTGCTCTACTTATCGGCGGTGGTTATAGTTATTCGAGGTTTATATCGTTGAATAACATTGTGTCAGGTAGCGTAGCCTTTCTTTATAAAATGAATTCCAGCGGTCAGATTTTAAGCAGCTACACAAACAACGGAATATATTCTGATCATTTGCGAATGACCGATTTTGCATACAACTACGCCTCAGACATGCTTCTATTCATAGAAACAGAAAATAATGTAATGCAAATGTACGATGTAAACCATCCGCTGAATACATCCTCAACGACGTTTACAAGACACAGCAGAAGTATTGACACATTCTATCACAGCAGCAGTAATGCGGCTGTCTTTGCAGACATGGATAATCTTTACACATATTTGCGGGTTGATGCAAATCTGGACGGAGATTTCACAGATTCTGTAGACACAGATGTTTCGGACGGACATTCCGTATGGATGTGCAACGGAGTTCTCAAAGGTTCTGCAATAGAAAATCCTCATATAAGAATCATTGATAACAACAAACTGCTGTCTGTCGGTTCTGTAGTAGAACCAGACAACACCTATGATAAACTTTTTATTCAAAAAAGATTCTACAACTAGAATAAAAAAACCCCATCAAAAAAGATGGGGTTTTAATAAAGTCTCACTTAACAAAAAATGTTATTTAGGTGAGCAAGCTGACGCGCCGAGATCCTGCTGAATATCACCGTAGCCCATGTAGTTTGCCGGGCTGTAAAGATCTATAGTGCCGCTGAGTGTAAAGTTACCGCCCTGAGTTGCCTGAATTCCCTGAATCGACAAAGTACCTTCTGCAAATGCGTCATAGCATGGAATATTCAAATAACCCTGAGCATCAATCGTAACATCGCCCATGAAAATCTGACCGACAGATGCCTGAGAAACCAAGCTGTATTCCGCATTTCCAACAGCGGCGTTGACATCAGTAACTACAACTACAATCGGACTCATGGGATTTCCCTGAGCATCAGTGTAAAGCTGAAGTGACTGCAAATAAGTTTGACCGTTCTGAGTGGAAAGCTGAGTCATATAATAGCTCTGAGCTGCTGCCGCATTTCCAATCTGAGAATTTCCGATAGTACCGGAAATAAATGAACCCATTGTAACAGTGTTTTGTGCAGGGCTCTCACCTTCTCCCAAAACATAAGAAGATGAAAGAGTGATCTGTGCGTTTCCGTAAGGGGAACCATAATTGGTGTCTCCGTCTTTGCCGAAGCTGAGACCGCATGCTTCTGTTTCATCCAGGCAGTTCTCTTTTGCACATGAAGTGAAATCAGTAGCATTTGCACAGTTGTCTGCCCAGCAGTTGTACATGGTCATGAATACTTCCTGACCGTCAGGATCGCCATTGTTTACGCATGCATTAGCACAATCGTTGTCCTCGCACTGAGAGAAGCACTGATAAATTTCAGTGCATGCCTGCATTGCATCCTGACTCGGAGTGGTCGGTTCAGTCGTCGGATCGGTCGTAGGATCGGTTGTCGGTTCAGTTGTCGGTTCGGTCGTAGGATCGGTTGTCGGTTCAGTTGAGTTTGATTCGCATTTTCCGGTTTCTGCGTTGCAGGTTTTGCCTGATTCTGCGCAGTTCTCGAAATTCTTCCATTCTTCCTGATCACATTTCTGAAGGTAGTCACCGCTGCATCTGTAAGCACCCTGAATTGTACACTGAGCGTTGCCTTCGCCGCCATCTTCTCCGTCACCGCAGCTTACTACGAAAAGAGCTGCGATAAGAAGCATTGAAATCATCCAAAACTTTTTCATAAAAACCTCCAAAAAAATAAAAAAATAAAAAAGCCAAAAACCAAGTAAACGGAGGAAGTGTACACGCAAAACTTTTTAAGTCAAGCAAACCAAATTGGTAATGAAAATAGAGGTGCTACTTCACACAGCGGACGCTGTAACTGCTTTGTTTCTCGTCGTCTACGATTTTTGCTTCGAAAAAATTGATATACCACGCACCTTCACTTCCCATTTCCGAAGATGACCACAACCCGCCCAAGTCACCGAATTTGCTGTATTTTCCGCTTTCATCGAATTCACACAGACAAAATGTAGACCAGCACGAATCGTAGGAAAGGCAGCCTCTTGCATCGCTAACTCTGCATTCGCTGCCTGTAACCGTGCCGTAGCAGTCCTGAACAAGAGTCCTGAGCTCGTCGATATTAGGCAGATGCCATTTTTTGATGCCGCCTTCTTCAAGATTTTCGCAGTAAAAAACCGCTTCGCTCCAGATTTTGGAATTTAACGTCTTTTCAGACCATGAAAGTCCGCTCGCCGTGTCAATGCAAGGGAAAACGGGATTTTCACCGCATTCGGGAATGTCCGCCGCAGTTTCGCTCCCGCCGCATGACGAAAGCAGAAAAGCGGCAGACAGAATAAAGACGAGACAAATATGTTTCATTTAGTCGAGAATGTGAACGAGAAGTCCGCTTCTGAGTTTCGGTTCGAACCATGTTGATTTCGGCGGCATGATCCTGCCTGCGTCTGCAACACTCATAAGCTGTTCGATCGAGGTCGGGAACATGCTGAACGCCATCGTGCATTCGCCGCTGTCGACTCTCTTTTCGAGCTCTTCAGTCCCTCTGATCCCGCCGACGAAATCGATTTTTTCATCGCTTCTCGGGTCGCCGATGCCGAGGATCGGAGCAAGAAGGTTGTTCTGAAGGATCGCGACGTCGAGGCTTTCGATCGGGTCGTCAGCCGGGAAAGTGCCGTCCTTCGCTTTGATCGTGATCCATTTTTTATCCATGTAAAGTCCGAATTCCTTTGCGCATCTCGGTCTAGCTTCGCCTTCGCGGACTATTTCGAACTTTTCGAGGACTTTCTTCATGAACTCTTCCTTGGTAAGACCGTTCATCGTGAGAAGGACTCTGTTGTAGTCGAGGATCTTGAGCTGCGTAGCCGGGAAGAAAACAGCGAGGAAGAAGTTGTATTCCTTTTCCGGGTTCCAGTGCGGATCGTTTTTCATTCTCTCAGCCTTCGCTCTTGCCGCACTTGCGCTTCTGTGGTGACCGTCAGCAACGTAAAGAAGCGGAACTTCGTT
The DNA here is from genome assembly GCA_905235605.1 of uncultured bacterium. Lineage (GTDB taxonomy): Bacteria > UBP6 > UBA1177 > UBA1177 > UBA1177 > UBA1177. Next base: position 36,071 of record CAJOMF010000010.1, on the reverse strand, counting down.
GTAGAAGGTTCCCGTGAGCTCGTTGTTGATCCTGTTGTCTTTGATCACCCAAACCGTGTGGCGGATGCCGTCTTCAGCGGTGAAATCGACTTCCGGAGTATTTTTAACGACCTCGGCAACGAGTTCGTCGATGCGTTTGTTGTCTCTGTAGGTAAGGAAAACCGGGCCTGCGTTGATGTTGAGTTCGATTACATGTCTGGTCCTGTCATCCTCTTTTTTCTTACGGGTGAGCTCGTGCTTTTTGATGAGGTCGTTGTTGTAGTCATCAGCACTTGCACATCCTACGATGCCGTACTGCTCGTGACCGTTCATGACCTGACGGTAGATGTAAAGGTGCGGTTCCTTGTCCTGAACAAGCACTCCTTCCTTCATCATTTTCTGGAAATTCTCTTTTCCCTTTGCATAAACGCTGTCGTCATAGAGATCGGTCCCTTTCGGAAGGTCGATTTCGGGTTTGTTGATGTGAAGGAAAGAGATCGGGTTGTCTTTTGCAAGCTCTCTTGCCTCTTCGGAATTGAGAACATCATAAGGATAAGCCGCAACTTTGGAAGCGATCTCGTCACGCGGTCTGATCGCTCTGAAAGGTCTTACTGTTACCATGGATTCCTCCTGAAATTAAGGTTAATAAACAGAAAACGCCACTTCTTATTCTTGCGGAAAGGTTTTGTCAAGAAAGGGTCAAATAGTCGAGCAGCTTTTCCAGTGATTCTTCCACCGTTTCGTTGTCAGTATTTATCGTGATCTCGGGGTGGAGCGGCGCTTCGTACGGATCGTCGATCCCGGTGAAAGATTTTATTTCGCCGCGTCTCGCCTTTTTGTAAAGCCCTTTGACATCGCGTTTTTCACAGACTTCAAGAGAAGTCGAAACATAGACTTCGACAAAATTTCTGCACATTTTCCTAACAAAATCACGGGATTCCCGGTAAGGCGAAATGAAAGAAGCCAGAACCGTCACACCGTTGCGCTCGAGCATCGAAGCGAGGAAACCCATCCGTTTCACGTGTTCGTCGCGCTCTTTTTTGGTGAATCCCGTCTGCGGGAATATGTTCCTCACAGTGTCGCCGTCGAGAAGTTCACATTTTTCGCCTGAATTTTTGAGATAAGCAGCAAGTTTTTCAGCCAAAGTCGTTTTTCCGGCGCCTGAAAGTCCGGTAAACCAGACGACGCAGGGCTCTTTACTCATTTTTATCCCCGTTTGCCGGTTGTTCGGCGTTTTCAGAACCGTTTTTTATTGCAGCGGCAGGTTGTTCAGGTTGCGGAGCCGTTTCAGAAACCGCCTCTACGGATTCCTTGTTTTCCTTGACTGCTCTTTCTTCCGCTGCAGGCGTTTCCGGCACAGTTCCGACCTTTTTATCTTCCGTTATGAAAACCAGGATCTGAGGCGAAACACTTTCGACATTAAGAGACAGAAAAGATGCCGGCAGCTCGTTATCACCGATATTCCGGCTGATTTCCCCTGCTTTTTCGGATGAAAAATCAAAATTTATCACCAGATCTTCACTTTTTATTTTTCTAAGCTCGAAAAAACTGCCGCTCACTTTCACTTCGATCCGGTCAACAGCGCCTGAAACCAGCAGCTGATCGGGCGAAATTTTCGTGTTGACTTTTACGGAATAAACTTTGCTGACCGGCTTGAAGCAGATCGCGACAAACATCACCAGAACAGCACAAAGCGCCGAAAGAATCTTTTCCCTCAGATTGTGGGTGAAAGCCCTTTTTATAAAGCCTTGTTTTTGTGTCATTATCTTCATGGGGATCTCCTAAAGTCTGTTTGCGAGCTGCTGTTTGAGCGCGTCCTTGCTGAGATCACGCGTTATCCTTCCGCCGTGAAGGAGCGAAATTTCGCCTCTCTCCTCGCTGACAACGATGACGAGCGCGTCAGGAACTTTCTCGCTGATACCGTAAGCTGCTCTGTGTCTCGTTCCGAAGTTCGGGTCGATGTCGGGGTTCGTGCTGAGCGAGAAAAATACCGAAGCCCTTGAAATCCTTCTGTTTTTGATGATTACCGCACCGTCGTGAAGAGGAGAGTTTTTCTTGAAAATCGTAAGCAGAAGTTCTCTCGTAATGAGCGAATCGATCTCCGTCCCTTCTGCGATAGCACCGAGTTTTGCATCGGTCGAAGGCATGATGACGACAAGCGCGCCCTCGCGGACTGAAGCAAGATAGTCCATGGCGTTCGCGATGTGGCTTATGACATCCTCCTCGCCGGAATATTCATCCTGCTTCACATTAACGCTAACGATACTCATCGAAGCAAGCATGTTCTTGATTTCATTACGGAAAACGACAATTATCAGCACCGGTGCATAGACAAAGAAATTCCCGAGGAACCAGGTGATCCCGGCAAGATCGAAGATCCGCGCAAAAACGTAGAAAAGGGCGAGAAGGGCAAACCCGACCGTTACCCTAACCGATTTACTGTCCTTGATCTCGACAAAAAAGAGATAAAAAATGAAGTAGATGCAGCAGAAATCGACTGCCGCCTTGAAAATGAAAAGCGGAACTGAATCGCTTCCCGCGACAGCCAGCAGAAATTCAGAAAAAGTTAACATGACTGCTCCTTTAAAGCGTTGAATATTTCCAAAGTATCTTTTGCCTCTTTGACATCGTGGACTCTGATCACCGCGGCGCCTTTTTCAAGTGCTATGGTGTTGAGCGCGACCGTTCCCGCAAGTCTTTCGAGCGGATTTTTCCTTCCGGTGACTGCTCCGATCATGCTTTTGCGGCTCACTCCGACCATAACTGGTTCAAGGAATGCATGAAAAACTTCAAGATGTCTGATTATCGCTAAATTGTGTTCCAGAGTTTTGCCGAAACCGATCCCGGGATCAAGCATGATGAGCTTTTCGTCAAACCCTTTTGCAAGCAGCATTTCGCGTGAGCTGTCGAAGAAATCGAGCATTTCTTTAAAAAGATCGTCATAGTACGGAGAAAGCTGCATATCTTTCGGGAGCCCTTTGATGTGGCCGATGACGACAGGTTTTTGAGCGGCAGCGCAGACCGAAGCCATTTCAGGATCAAAAGTGAGACCGCTGACGTCGTTTATTATCTCTGCTCCCGCATTCACTGCGGCGTCGGCAACGGAACTTTTCACCGTATCGACCGAAATCACAGCTTTCGGAAAGCACTTTTTTATCTCTTTTATCACCGGAATGACGCGCTGTTTTTCCGTTTCGGCATCGACTGCAACGGATCCCGGACGGGTCGATTCTCCACCGACATCGATGATATCAGCGCCATCTTCGAGCATCGTTTCAGCGTGCCTCAGCGCAGCTTCGAGAGTCGTCCAGCTTCCGCCGTCCGAAAAAGAATCAGGAGTTACGTTGAGTATCCCCATAATATTCGGGCGCGCTGTATCGATCCCGGGATATGAAAAAGAAAACCACGGAGCACGTGCTTTGCAGAATTTTTCGACAAAATCTGCGACCTGCGGCAGCTTCCAGCACTGAGCCTTCATCCGCGTAACAAAATCTGAGATTAGATCGCTGCGAAGTGAAAAAATAAAACTGCTTTTCGGTTGAGAACAGTTGACCGCATGAGCCGGAACGGCAGCCTCACCGCCCAAAGAGAGGACTTCCTGCTTCACGACGTTAGCCGCCGGAGTAGAAATATCGGAAACCATGAAAGTCTTTACCGAAAAACGTCCGCGCATGATCGCCGTTCCGACTTCGGAGACCCCGATTTTCTTCATCAGCGATTCATATTCTTCATCATTAACATTGAAAGGAAAGACCTGCATCTGAGCCTCAAAAAAATAACCACAGAATTTTACGAGTTAAACTGAACAAGTCAAATGAATGAAATTTGTAGAGACGAGAACTTACACGTCTTATTGTTTATTTCGGAGCGATACCAGGTTTGCCCGCAACTTCATACCACTGGAAATTGTCTATGAGAACCATGCTGTCGAGAACATGGTCGTTTGTGTCCCAGATCGCCATTCTGAGTTTGAACTCTTCGCCGGGAACGATGTTGCCTCTGACTTCAAGCCAGCCCGTTGCACCGTGGGCATTTTCCATAGTGACAGCGCCGATCACGCCGCCGGGGCACTGGTTCGGTGTGAAAGGAGTTCCCTTGAGCTCATCGTCACCCTGACAGCTCGGATAAGCGTTTCTGGGACAGCAGACATTGAAAAGTCCCGATTTTGCAAGGTTTATGCCGAGCGGATTACCGAGGCTGTCCATCGCGATGTTTTTGTCAGCCGGATTCTGGAGCGTCGGATCGCTGGACGTGAACGCGCTGTCGAGAAGCATGACGAAAAAGTCATTGTACTGGCAGACATACGTCGGGAACTCGCTACTGATGTAGTAAACACCCAGACCGAAAGCCTCGGCGTTTTTCGGAGCGCGGATCACAAGCTCGAGCATTACAGGATCGTTTACCGGCGGCTTGCCGGGGTCACTCTGCTGCATAAGCCCGCTGCATGCAGGCGAATCCGGGAAACTTGATCCGCCGTTAGCACTAAACCAGTCCGCCGGAGCATCACTCGAAGTTCCGTTATCGACTGAAAATTCATCCTGACCGGCAGTTACCTTACCTGTTGAAAAAGCAAGGAACGACATTCCTGCTTTCGGCTTCAGAACATTGCCGTAACCGGTAAGGACAGCATGCTGCTGGGCCGGGATCTCGCCTTCCGTTCCGTCAGGGAAAAGCAGTTTCGCACTTACGACACCGAATGATTTGTCGTCAACCACCGGGCAAAGATCGATCGACTGCGCCATATCCATCGGATCCGTCGTTTCAGTCATAATACCGGTATCACACGGTGAAACCGATTCATCGATATGACCGTCACAGTTGTCGTCAACACCGTTCATCTGCACTTCATACGAAGAAGGATTGACTTTTGCAGGATCGGCAGCGCAGTCCCAGCTGGTCTCGCAGCAGTCACCGTTACAGTAGGTATAGCCATCGCCGTCGATATCCTCGGCAGTTTCTGGAGTCAGGTCGCTTCCGTCGCAGTCCTGATCTATGCCGTCACTGCAGATTTCGGCTCTCGGCAGAACCTGATCCCTGCACTCGCTCCAGTCAGTTCCGTCTTCAACACACTCGGCATGACCGGCTTTGCATATACCGACACCTTCCGTACCGCTCGGACCTTCGTAACACGGACGGGTTTCTCCTGGAGTACACGTAACGTATATGCCGCCTGAAGTGTTATCCACATCGTCATCAGAAACCGCAGGAGCAGTATTGTCTCTATCCTGAGTTTCACCTTCGTGAGTACTGCCGTCATCGTTCCCGTCAGTTTTTCCCGCATCTCCCTGAGCGTTTTCCGGCACACACTTACCTAAACTCTGATCACAGATAAAACCGTTGCCGCAGTCTTCGTTCTGCTCACAGTCTTCGTCTCCGCTGCCGCATGAAATCATAAAAACCAGCGACAAAAACATAATGGACATAAAAGCGATTTTCTTCATTTCTGCCTCCAAACAGCAATAAAATACCGGAATATTTTATAAATAAATTGATTTTATGCAATCAAAAAAGTGATTTGAATAATAATTCAAGCCTGCTTCCTTTTTATCGGGATCTCAAGAAATAATGCCGCTCCGCCGAGTCCGGAATCTCCGGCATAGAGTTTTCCGCCGGCTTCGGCAGCAAGTTTTCTCGAATGGCTCAAGCCTATTCCGGTGCCGCCCGGTTTGTTGGTATAGAAGTTTTTGAAAATCACTTCGCGTTCGCTCTGCGGGATACCTCTGCCTGAATCTTCGACAGAAATGACCGCAAAATTACCGTTCCTACCGATATTCACAGCTATTTTTCCGCCGTTTTCAAGCTCTTCCCATGCGTTTTTCAGCAAATTCAGCATGATTTCCTTGAACGATGAAAGCGAAATCGAGATCGAAACAGGCTCGCTTTTACCGACAGTAAGTTCGATATTTCTCTTTTTGAGTTCCGGAAGATGAAAAGAAAGGAATTCGACTAGATCCGCCGGAACTGAAACTCCGGTTTCATTCTCTCCGTTTCTGTTGTAGTTCACCATTCCCATATACTTGTCCGTGATCTGCTCAAGACGCTCGACTTCGTTTACAACCAGAGAAAGGAGCTGTTTCTTTTCTTCCAGTTTAGTTTTGTCTATATTTTCAAGCAGATAGTCACTATTCATCTTGATCGTGTTAAGCGGATTTCTGATTTCGTGGGTGATGCGCGCCGCCATTTCGCCGATCGAAGCGAGACGCTCGGAATTGAGCAGTTTGCTCGAAAGTTCCTCAGACTTCGTAATATTCCTTATAATATAAAAAGTCTCGTTCTGTCCCTGAGAAACCGAAAGCTGATAAGTCTCTTCGCCGTTTGTGAATTTGCCCTCAGCACCGTCTGTTCCGACTTTGCCGAAAACAGTTTCCATCTCTTCGCCGATAAACGACCCGTCCACGCCGAACCAGTCCTTCATCGTTTTATTCACGAAAGTAACGCGCCCGGAAGCTGCCGCCGAAAGTCCTTCCGGAATGGCGTTGAGAAGATCCTCCTTTCTCTTTCCGACGATCTGTTCGCGGGCAAATTTCTTTCCGAGTTCATCAAGTTCCGCGCTTTTTGCACCGGTCAGCCTTTTGATCTCTTCCGCCGCGTCTTCAACCGAAGCGTTTGCCCCCGGACCTATCAAAGAAAGGAGCTTCGAGACATTTTTCCTCTTTTTCAAAAGAAGGATCGTAAGGATCAGGGTCATCAGAGAAAACAGCGCCGAAACAGCTACAACGGTTTTGTTGATAAAATCCTGCCACACGAAATAGCTGTATTTCAAAAGAGCTGATTTCTGACGTACCGAAAGCCCGATCAAACCTTTTAAAGTTGAAATATCGCTGCGCAGAGCCGCAGTTATCTGCGTTTTTTCCTCCGCGGAAGCATCTGTAAGCTCGCCGCCCTTTGCTGCAATTTTTGCCGCAAAATCTTCGATCCTCGATGCAAGATAATCTCCGCTTTCACTCTTTATGAACGCAGCATTCCTGCTTATTACAGACTGAATCACCGCCTGCATGAAATCCGCGGTAAGAGCGTTTTCTTCCGACTTTTCATACATGGCTGCCAAACTGTCGAGAGAGTCGAGATCAGCCTTGAAACTTCCGGCATCGGCAAAAAAAGAACTCTCTTTCTCTATCACGTTACCGGGAACGTTTGAATCGGTAAAATTGAAACAGACAAAAAGAAACAGGAAAAAAGAAAATAAAAGAGGTAAAAAAATCAGAAACTTATTCTTCAATCTCGCCTGAGACCGCAGTGTCACCGGCTTCGAGAGCCGTGATGCTGTTTGTAATGACCGCAACTGAAGTTTTTTCGGCAACCTGAACGACTACGAGCTCGCCGATCATTTCGTACGGAAGTCCTGCCGGAGAAGATTTGCCTTCGAATTCCTTAAGACCGTCGCCCTTTCTGTAAACAGAGAGCATAACGCCTTTTTCAACGCCGTCGTTGCTGCCTTTGTCAAGATAAACAATGAAATTAGGACCGTAGAAGAAAGTCGGGTCGTAACCGGTGAGGATCTTCGCCCTGATGTCGGATGCCGGTTCGGTGACCTTTACGCTGTCTTCCGTTTCAACGTATTCGCGGACATAGAAACCGCGCTCGATCGCATCATAAGCCTTTATGATCTTGACTGTCGCGATCTGAGTGTCCTTATCGTCCTTGTCATCGTCTTTCTTCTTTTTGCCGATATCGAGGACCTTGCCTCTGCCGACTATATCGACGATCGAACCGATCTTGTCACCGGTGTCGGGATGTTTGATTTTTTCCTTGACATTGATTATTTCAACGTAGTCGCCGATCTGGAAATGAGGTTTGCCGCCTTTTTTCTTCTCTTCATCCTTGTCGTCTTCTTCATCGTCGCCAAGCTCGACATAAACGTTGTCGCCGGTAGCAAGAAGCTCTTTCGGCTCGAATGAAGCGACGATCTTCGCCATTTTCTCTTCTTCGGTATTGCCGACAAAACCTTTCTGGACAACGTCGAAAATCGTGTCATCGATCTGTTTGAATCTGTCTACTCTGTATTTTCCGCCGAGTTTTACGAAACTCTTGTAGTTTTCAGGTGTAGCATCAAGTGTCTTGCCTGTCTGGGCAAGAGAATCGGTCTCGCCTTCGTCTTCATATTCAGCGCTGTAGCCTTCTTCGCCGTTCTCGCCGTACGCACCGTTTGCACCTGTTCCTTCTTCGCCGGGCATCATCATTTCACCGTTCTGACGGAATGAAATTTTGTCACCGGGATAGATCCTGTGAGGATTCTGGATCTGCGGGTTAAGCGACCATACTTTCGGCCAGTACCACGGGCTTTTGAGCTCTTTTTCGCTTATATCCCAAAGGGTGTCGCCGGGAACGACTTCGTAAGTTTCGGGAGCTGAATTGAGATCAACATTGTCGAGATTGATAAAATCGGGAACCGGAACTTCTTCCGCGCTTGCCGGTGGAACTTCTTCGGCAAACATCAGAGCCGAAAACATCAAAATGAAAGCAAAAATCATCGTTTTCATCGGGAACTCCTATATCTTAATCATAAGACAAAACAAAAATAGCCGTGACATACTACGCAAAAACGCTATTTTGTCAATTTAATTAAACACAATCCACTGAAAACATGAGATTTTTCGATTTTTGCGGCCAGAAGCCATTCAAAAATTTTAATTTTTCTCCACCACTGTATAATCTTCCGGTTTGATCCAAGGAGGTAAAAATGGAAATCCTGAAAATGCCCGTCGCTCCCATCGGAGCTAACTGTTACATCGTTTCAGAAGCAGATGAAGCGTTCATTATCGACCCCGGCGGCAATGCAGAAAAAATAATAAGAGCCGCAAAAAACTTCAATGTGCGCTATATTCTTCTAACGCACGCACATTTTGACCACATAGGCGGACTGAATGACATCTCTGAGGCTTTTCCGGATGCAAAAACAGCCGTCAGCACTTTCGAACACGACTGGCTCTATTCGCCGCAGCTCAACCTTTCGGAAGATTTCGGTCTGACTTCCGTTTTCAAAGGCAAAGTAGCCCTCAAACTCGAAGACGGCATGACGCTCGACTTTGCCGGAACGAAAATAAAAGTCCTTCACACTCCAGGTCACACACCGGGAAGCACCTGCTTCTACATTGAAAATTCAGGTAAGCCCGTTCTTTTTTCAGGCGACACCCTTTTCAGAAGCAGCATCGGAAGAACCGATCTCCCAGGCGGCAACGGCAGGAAAATAGTTGAAAGCATCAAAACAAAACTGCTGACACTTCCCGACGAGACCGTTGTTTATCCCGGTCACGACGAAAACACCTCGATCTCCCTCGAAAAAAAGCTCAATCCCTTCCTCCATTGATATCGATATATCGAGATCTCGAAATATCGACATATTTTGGCGGCGGCAAAATTTTACTTAAAAAAATCTTTTGCTACTATTCGCCGTTTTTTGGAGGCTGCATGGAACACCTTGACCGGCTTGAAGCCACTTCGATACACATCATCAGAGAATCTTACGCGAATTTCAAAAATCTCGGTATGCTCTGGTCAATAGGCAAGGACAGCACTGTTCTGCTCTGGCTCGTGAAAAAGGCGTTTTTCGGCCACGTTCCGTTTCCTCTGATCCACATCGACACGCACTACAAAATTCCCGAAATGATCGAATACCGCGACCGCCTCACGAAAGAGTGGCACTTGAACATGGTAGTCGGAGTAAACGAAGAAGCTCTCGCGCAGAAGGCGACTTTCCCGGACGGAAACACCGACAGGATCACGTGCTGCCGCAATCTCAAGACTCAGGCACTCAAGGCAACGCTCGACGGCACGGGCAGAAGATACGTTTTCAACCACGCGAAAGGCTGCTACGAACTTGACAAATCACATGAGGCTTTTACCGCGATAATACTGGGCATCAGGAGCGACGAGGAAGGAAGCCGCTCGAAGGAACGCTACTTCTCGCCCCGCAACGCATCGAATGAATGGAATATCGGTGACCAGCCGCCTGAGTTCTGGAATCAGTTCAAAACCGATTTCGCGCCGGGCACACACCTGCGCATCCATCCGCTTCTCGACTGGACGGAACTCAACATCTGGGAATACATCGAGCGCGAAAAAATCCCGACAGTTTCGCTTTACTACGATCACGGCGGGAGAAAAAGATACCGCTCGCTCGGCTGCTACCCGTGCACGTTTCCTGTCGAAAGCACGGCAAAAAATGTTTCTGAAATAATCGGAGAACTCAAAAGCGGAAAGTTCGCCAAGATCGCCGAACGCTCAGGCAGAGCGCAGGATAAAGACGACGGCGGCGGATTGGAAACGCTCAGAAAAGACGGCTATATGTAGCCGTCTTTCCGGAATAATGCCGCCGCAACTCTTGCCGGAATCACGGGATACCGGAATCTCGGGATCACGACGGCGGCTACCAAGATACCGAAATCACGGGATCTCGAAATTTTTATTGCATTAAATTAAAAAAAATATTATGTCTCAGACGTTCTTTGTTTTGTGAAATTTTGTGTCCCGTTTTTTTAATATTTTTTTAGGAGAGAAAAATGGCAACAAAGAAAGCAACACCGGCTGCAAAAGCTGCTCCGGCAAAGAAACCGTGCGCAAAAAAAGCTTGCGCTGCAAAAACAGTCAAAGATGTAAAACCGGCTGAAATCAAAGAGATGAAGGCAACACAAGTCCATCAGATCCTCGGCAAGTACATCCTCTGCGACGGCTACGACATGGTTGTCGACACCGAAAAAAGCCACGGCAGCTACATGTACGATGCAAAGCACAACAAAGAGTACCTTGATTTCTTCTCGTTCTTTGCTTCAATGCCCATCGGCTTCAACCATCCGAAACTTCACAACGACGAATTCGTTAAAGAGATCGGCGAAGTAGCTCTTCACAAAATTTCGAACAGCGACTTCTACACCACGACTATGGCTGAATTTGTCGAAGCTATGGCAAACACCGCGAAACCCGACTACATGAAGAAGATGTTCTTCGTTGACGGCGGCGGACTTGCTGTTGAAAACGCACTGAAGACCGCTTTCGACTGGAAATTCAGAAAGAACCTTGAAAAAGGTGTAAGAATCGACGAAAACGAAATGAAGATCATCCACTTCAAACAGGCTTTCCACGGCAGAACGGGTTACACTCTTTCGCTCACCAACACTTCCGACCCGAGAAAATACATGTATTTCCCGAAATTCGACTGGCCGAGAATCACCAACCCGAAAGCTATTTTCCCGCTTGAAGGCGAAAATCTGAAGAAGACCATCGAATCCGAGAAGATCGCTTGCAAAGAAATCCAGGACGCATGCGAAAAATTCGGCAGCCAGATCGCCGGCCTCATCATTGAACCGGTTCAGGGCGAAGGCGGTGACAACCACTTCAGAAAAGAGTTCATCCAGGAACTCAGAAAGTTCGCTGACAAATACGACTTCCTTCTTATCTTCGATGAAGTTCAGGCAGGCGGCGGTCTCAGCGGCAAATGGTGGACTCATGAACATTACGGCGTAAAACCCGATGTAATCTGCTTCGGAAAGAAATTCCAGGTTTGCGGAATCCTTGCAAACGACAGAGTCCTTTCGGTCAAGAACAACGTTTTCGTTGAATCGAGCAGACTTAACTCGACATGGGGCGGCAACATCGTCGATATGAAGAGAACTGCCCGTTATCTCAAGATCATAAAGGAAGAAAAGCTCGTTGAAAACGCAGCGAAAATGGGAAAAATCCTTCTTGAAGGACTTGAAGCACTTTCCAAGAAGACGAAAGGCAAAATCTTCAACGTACGCGGCAAAGGCCTTCTCTGCGCATTCGACATGAAAGACGGAGAAGCAAGAAACAAATTCATCGACGACTGCATGAACAAAGAAAACATGATCGTTCTTGCATGCGGCGACAATTCGATCAGATTCAGACCGTTCCTTGACATCACCGAAGCTGACGTAAAAGAAGGTTTGAAGAGAATGGAAAGAGTTCTCACGGCGAAGAAATAGTTTTTCTCCATCATAACTTGAAGAGCCGGCTCAGTCCGGCTCTTTTTTTTATGCAAAAATCAAAAATTTGTTTTCGTACCGTTTTCATATAGAATATCCGGATTTTTTTGAGGAGGTCAGATGAATTCAGTTCGTTTTTGCTTAAAAAAAGCTGTTTTTACAGCCATTTTATGCAGTTTTGCGCTTTTTTTCCTTTCATGCTCGCAGAAAGAAAAAGAAACTGCAGTTGAAAAAGAGCCCGATCTTACGATAACCCAGACTGACATAATGCTTCTCATCGAACACAAAAAGACGATCGACGGCATCACTGCGAAATTCGACAAAAAAATGGCGGATGTTCCTCCGAGCGCGGCATACAAGCTGATTGAAGAAGGAAAAGGCGAGATCAACCAATACCTCGAAAGCAAAGGGCTGAAACCCGAGATTTTTATGAAAAAAGCGAAAAAAATACTGAAATGCTACCTTGCTTTCAACGAAATCAGCGACGAAACGATGCAGAAAAGAATCGAGCTCCTCAAACAGAACGACACTCCTGAAAAAGATATCAAAACCAAGACGGAAGCATATAAAAAAGCCGGAGAAGCTTTCTTTAAGGAAATGACTTCCGGGCTTACGGAAAAAGAGATAGAACTCGTCAGGTCAAATCTCAAAAACATCGCTACAGTCACTGAATAAGCAAATTATTTGAGGATATTTCTTAAATTATTTTTGGCATGCTGAGCGGTTACGTTTAAAAACAGGATTATGAAATGCCGATCAGCGCACGGTTTCACAAAACAATACGGCTGTCAGTCCGCTGCAAAAACTGTGTTAACTATTCAGAAATATTGGCGATCTTGTTGATTTTTGGTGCAACGATCATGAGAAGTGCACCGAAGAAAATGGTAAATGCGGCGATAAGCGAGAATACCGAAAGCTCGCCGAGAACGTCGGCAAGAGTTCCTATTTTCGAAGCGAGCCATGCCGCAACGCCGGTGACTGCGAAATACCAGCCCATGATCTGCGAAGTCATCCGCTTCGGAGCCATGTTCGTGATGAATGAAAGCGAAACGGGCGAAAGTGCGAGCTCGCCTATCGTGTTGAAGAAATAAGCCATGCACAGCCAGAGCGCGCTGCTTTTTACGGTTTCATCCCCGCCTCTCTGCAGCGATGCGCCGACCATAAAAATAAAGCCGATGCCGAGAATTACGGTTCCGAGTCCCATTTTCATTATCGCGGAAGGCTCTTTTTTGTGTTTTGCAAGAAATACCCAGAATGCAGCGACTGCGGGAGCAAAAATCATGATGTAAAGCGGGTTGAGCGACTGGAACCACGCCGTCGGGATCTCGAAACCGAGAACGTTGCGCTCGGTGTAGCGGTCAGTGTAGAGGTTGAGCAGGCCGCCTGCCTGTTCGTAGGCAGCCCAGAAGATGATGACTATGAAAAACGAGAAAAGAACAAGCCCGATCTTTCTCTTTTCAAGCGGAGTGAGAGGCTGTTTTTCGGCAACAGCACCGCTTTCAGCCCTGGTTTTAAGCTGTCCGGCAGTTCCCAAATATCTCTGACCGTATGCGTAGACAGCCTGACCTACTAACATCCCGACACCTGCAAGACCGAATCCCCAGTGCCAGCCGTATTTGTATGCAAGCCAGCCGACTGCGATCCCTGCTGCGAATGCACCGACATTGATCCCCATGTAGAAAATCGTGAAACCCGCGTCTTTTCTCGGGTCTCCGTCAGGATAAAGCTCGCCGACCATTGTCGAAATATTGGGTTTGAGCAGTCCGACGCCCAAAATTATGAGACCGAGTGCACCGAAGAAGGCCCATACCGGAGGATATGCCATGAGAAAGTGCCCTGCGCAGAGAAGAAGTCCGCCGAGGTAAACGCTTTTGCGCTGCCCTAAAATTTTATCGGCTACAAAACCGCCCGGAACCGACATCAGGTAGACTAAAAGCTGGTAGTAGCCAAGGACCGCAAGCCCTGTGGCGTCGCTCCAGCCGAGACCGCCGTCCTGCACCGAGGCAACCATGTAAAGAACGAGGATCGCCTTCATTCCGTAGAAGGAAAAGCGCTCCCAAAGTTCAGTGAAAAAAAGGACGAACAGCCCTTTCGGGTGTCCGAGGAAACATTCTTTGCTTCGATCGATCATGTGACCTCTTTATTTTACTAATTGTTTTCAGTCCTATAGTTCGGAGCTTCCTTCGTGATCGTGACATCGTGGACGTGGCTTTCGCGGTATCCGGCGTTCGTGATCTGGACAAACTGCGCATGCTCTCTGAGCATTTCGATATTTGCAGCACCGAGGTAGCCGAAACCCGATTTTAATCCGCCCGCAAGCTGATAAATAGTGTCTGCGATAGGTCCTTTGTAAGCAACTCTGCCTTCGATCCCTTCCGGAACGAATTTCTGCGCGTCTGTTATCGAATCCTGGAAATATCTGTCCTTGCTGCCTTTTTTCATAGCGCCCAGTGATCCCATTCCGCGGTACATTTTGTAGGATCTTCCCTGATAAAGAACGATTTCGCCCGGAGCTTCAGCCGTTCCTGCAAACATTCCGCCGATCATGACTGCATCGGCACCTGCTGCGATCGCCTTGACGATATCGCCTGAATATTTGATCCCGCCGTCCGCGATCATCGTTCTGCCGTATTTTTTTGCGACCGGAGCAACATTCATGATCGCCGAAAGCTGCGGATAACCGACACCTGCGACGATTCGCGTCGTGCAGATGGAACCCGGTCCGATACCGACTTTTACAACGTCCGCACCCGCTTTGAAAAGCTCTTCGGCAGCTTCCGCTGTGACTATGTTTCCTGCGATTATATCTACGTCGGGATAGAATTTTCTGAAATCCCTGACGACTGTGATGACGTTTTTCGAGTGAGCGTGTGCCGAATCGAGAACGAGTGCGTCGACACCTGCTTTGACGAGCTCTTCAGCACGGTCGTAACCGGCAGAAGTCGGAGTTACCGCTGCACCGACAAGAAGCCTTGAATACTTGTCTTTTGCCGCATTCGGGAACTTCTCCTGATTTTCGATATCGCGCGTCGTAATGAGACCGACAAGACCGCCGTTATTGTCAACGACGAGCAGTTTTTCGATCCTGTGGGCGTGCATCAGAGCCTTCGCCTCATCCATCGGGAAATTCTCTTTTACGGTAACTAATTTTTTCGTCATCAGCTCGCCGACCTTCTTTTCCATATTCGTCTCGAAACGGAGGTCGCGGTTCGTGATGATGCCGACAAGCTTCTCGCCTTCGACTACCGGAACACCCGAGATCCTGTTAGACTGCATGAGATCAAGTGCATCGGAAATACTTTCATTCGGAGTTATCGTGATGGGATTCGTTATGACACCCGCTTCGGAACGCTTTACCATTTTGACCTGTTTTGCCTGCTCCTCGATCGTCATGTTTTTGTGGATGACGCCCATTCCGCCGTGGCGCGCCATCGCTATCGCGGTATCGACTTCTGTGACGGTATCCATCGCGGAACTCAAAAAAGGCGTGTTGAGAACGATGTTTTTCGTGAGTCTGGACGTGATGTTGACATCCTTCGGAAGGATCTCGGAATAATGCGGAACGAGAAGAACATCGTCAAAAGTTAGAGCTGTTTCGATTTTGTTAGCGATTTCCATAGATTTCTCCAAAATTTTAATTAGCAATCAGTTGCGGTATTTTAATGACTCCTAAAACGAAGTCAAGTAGAGACCTGCCCCGGCATGTCTCATACCGCGTAAATCTTCGTCCGTAAAGAAACTCTTGATATTATTTAAAATTTGTCTATAATAGTTGGTTTTTTGCTGGAGGTGTAAGCATGGCATCGGTTACTTTTGAAAAAGTCGTCAAGAAATACAACGAGGAAACGACCATCCTCAAAGGGATTGATTTAACTGTAAAAGACGGAGAGTTTCTCGTTCTAGTAGGTCCTTCGGGCTGCGGCAAATCAACGCTGCTGCGTACTCTCGCAGGTTTGGAGACGATAACTGACGGAAACATCAGGATCGGAGACAGGATCGTCAACGACATCGCGCCGAAAGACCGCGACATAGCGATGGTTTTCCAGAGTTATGCGCTTTATCCGCACATGACAGTGCGCGAAAACATGGCATTCGCACTCAAAATGAGAAAGATGCCGAAAGCGGAGATCGACAAAAAAGTTGAAGAAGCGGCGCAGATGCTCGACATAACCCACCTTCTCGACAGACTTCCGAAGCAGATGAGCGGCGGTCAGAGGCAGCGTGTCGCAATGGGACGCGCCATCGTCAGGGATCCGAAAGTCTTCCTTTTCGACGAGCCTCTCTCCAACCTTGACGCATCGCTCAGGACGCAGATGAGAGTCGAACTCAAAAAGCTGCACGAGAGACTTAAGACCACGATAATCTACGTCACGCACGATCAGGTCGAGGCGATGACGCTTGCCGACAGGATAGTCGTCCTCAACAAAGGCGTGCTGCAGCAGGTCGGCACTCCGGCAGAGCTTTTCGACACTCCGCAGAACGTCTTCGTTGCCGGATTCATCGGTTCTCCTTCGATGAATCTGCTTGAACTAAGCGCAAAAAGAGAAGGAAACGAACTGCTTTTAAGCGGCGAAAACATAAAAATCAAAGTACACGCCGAAGATGGTTTCGACCCTGAAAAAATGATCGTCGGTGTCCGTCCTCAGGACTTCGTGTTCGGCGCAAAAGAGGCTGAAATCACCGGAACAGTCGAAATCGTCGAGGCTTTGGGCAGAATGTCGCTGATCCATGCCGCAGTTTCCGAAAATGTAAAAATCACAGCAGAAACAGAAGCGGAAACAGCAAGAAAATACAGTATCGGAGACAGAATATCACTCTCGCTGAAGCACGAAAAACTGCATTTTTTCGATTCCGCGACTCAGACAAGAATATCAAACAAAATCGGGAATTTATGAAGTTTAAAACCGCGATAGTTTTCGCAACGGCGCTGCTTGCGGCACTTTCTTTCTTTTTATATGAAGAATCTTTGAAAAAAGACGTAAACATCAATGTTGTATGGAACAACAAAAGCGGTAAAAAACTAAAAGAAACGATCCATCTTCAGGTCCCGGAAACCAAGTACGACGACTTTTTTGCAGAAATTTTAGGCAGTGACAACTGGGAAGTCGCCAAAAAACTCTACAGGAAGCAGGCAGGACTCACAAAATTCATGAACGGAGACGTTTTTTCGGTGACGACGGCGGGCAGCAAAACGCTTTCATACGATCTTCACCACTACGCCAACAACTCGAAAGGGGAAAAAATATCGTTTGTCAGACACGGGAAAGAGTATGTCAGAAAAAATGAGCCGATAATCCTTGAAGAAAAAACGATGATCCGCTTTTACACCATAAAAAAATCCCTGTCGGAGGACGATCCTCGGTTCTACGAAATCGCAAAAGAGCGCCTGATCTGGGACTGGGGCATACTGGACAAACTGAGACCCGGCGATTCGATCGCCTTCATGGTAAAGGGGATTTTTGACCGCGACATATTGGTAAAAACTTACGGAATACTCGGTTTTTCCGTAAAAAGCGAAAATATCGGCGACTTCACGATGACAGCATTCCGTGACTATATTTACGGAGATTATTTTGTTTCGGGACATACCGTCGTTCTCTCGCCTCCCGGATTTTTCCGCGCACCGATAGACAGCGGCAGGATAACGAGTTACTACGGGACCCGGAATGATCCTTTCAACAAACGCAAAAAATTCCACAGCGGAGTCGATATTCTGGCAAAAACAGATACTTCCGTCCGGGCGGCGGAAAGCGGGACCGTCATATTCGCAGGTGAAAAAGGAGGTTTGGGAAAAGCCGTCGTCATAGACCACGGCAGCGGTCTGCGCACTGTTTACGGACATCTCAACAGATTTCTGACTACAGCAGGCAGACAGGTTACACGCGGAGAAATCATCGCAGGAGCCGGAAGCACAGGCAGATCGACTGCACCGCACCTTCATTTTACCGTGATGCAGGACGGCAAAACCGTTGATCCGCTGCTTTACACCTACGAAAGAATATGGACTGCCCCCTTCGATATATCAGGCAGTTTCAGAACTCTTTCCGCCGAAAGAACGCTTCAGCTCGAAAAAGCTGTGAACAGCAGAAAGAGTTTTTTTATAAAAGAAAATAAATTATCATCCGCAGACAAAAAAAGATGAAAAAAGAATCGTTTTCACGCAGATTATTTTTGATTTCACTGGTAATTTCGATGTTTTTCTGTATCTCGTGCAGCGAGACTTTCCACAAAAACGGCAAAATGCTCTTCTACACTTCCGAAAAAGACTCGATGTACATCATCTACCAGAAAAACCAGCAGAATTTCCTTTTTGCCTCCAAAATCGCACCGTTTTCTGAAAAGTGGGAAAAGAACATTTCCGGTCACCCGGGAACACCTGTCGTTAAGATTTTCGGTGATATGCTCGCCTGCAACTGCAGAAAAGATTTCGTCTGCCTCCTTGACAGAGAGACCGGCAAAACAGTTTTTGAAACCTCTTCAAAACTTGTTTTTTCACCTGATTCCAAAGGGTTCACCGTCGAAAACGGCAAAGTTTACACTCTGTGCGAAGAAAACTCAGTCTGCGCTTTCGATATAGAAAGCGGCGGAAAAATCTGGGAAACGGCGCTCAGCGGGGAGGAAACACTTTCCGCAGAATTTGAAATCGAAGAAAATCTCTTTTTCTACGGCACGGAAACTAACGGGATAACCGCACTGAATCTATCGGACGGCAAAAAGGCATGGCAATCAGATGCGCTGGAAAACCTCAATAATTTCTACACTTTTCCTGAAACTGTGCTTGCCGATTACGATTTCATAAACGGTTACAGCATTTCTACAGGCGAAAGCGAGTGGCTTCACCCGTACACAGGAAAAGTCCGCTGCCTTAACAACGGTTTCGTGATAGCGCAAAGCGATGAATTCTTCTCCGTTCTTTTTGTCAAAAACGGCCAGGAATACTGGAAATACCCGCGGACCGGAACAACGATACTTTCATGCAACGAGGAAGTTTCGCTCGCCGCCTTCACAGTCAGAAATTTAGAAACGGCAAATGCAGGAACAGCGGAAAACTATTTCGACAAAGTCTACATTTTCGACATTTCTACCGGTGAAAGAGTTTTTGACCATACTTCAGACTTTGACGTGAAAGTTATCAACATAACCGGCTTTTCCGGCAGCACATTCTATATCGCAACGGAATCCGGGGAGCCTGAATCAAAGCAGATAACCATTGAAAGATATTCAACAAATTCCCTTGAAAAAGAGTTAAGCTACGCCTTTCCGAAAGGATCGGACGATCCCGAAATATTCATAACGCTCGTACACAGCGATGCGACTCATTCCGTTTTCAAAAAAACAAATATTCTGATGCCTTCGGACATATCGTTCTACCTTTTTGAAACAGGAAGCGGCAAACTCCTTGGAAAAATGACTGATTTTCCGGAAGTTGTTTACGGAGGCAGGGCCGTTGACATCATCGACTACGACGACTACTTCAACATAAAGGAGAAAACGCTTACCGATTTTCTGGAAAAAAAATAATGGCTTTATACTTTTTAGAACAGCGTTGGGCAGCAAAACCGCTTGAAAACCTTGAAGTAACTTGTGATTTCAATGCAGATGAAGAAGAAATTTCGGCAGTTTTCCGCATCACGGAACCGAGCGTCAAAGCAGAATATTCAGAAATAAATTCAAAAGTTTACGAAGACAGCTGCTCAGAACTTTTTCTCTCTTTCGGAAGCGGCTCATACTACAATTTCGAAATCAGCTGCACCGGCTGCATACTCGCCGAGCACGGAAAAAACAGATGCCAAAGAAAATTTCTTGATTCAAAAATCATTGAAAAGATCGAAGTTTCTTCAACTTTGGGCAAAAAACCGTTCGGTATAAAAAATGAAATTACAAACTATACCCTGACAGTAAAAATCCCGAAGGATGTCTTCGTTTTCGATAGCGGAAAAATCGATATTTCGTCACTTACCGGCAACATTTACAAGTGCGCCGACAAATCGCCGGCTCCGCACTATATGACACTTTTCGATATCAAAAGTGAAAAGCCCGACTTCCACAGACCCGAGTTTTTCAAAAAGCTGTGATTTTTATTTCACTGAAAAGTTGACATTTATATATTGTTTTAATACCTTGCTGCCAAGTTCACCCGACGCTTGAGCCGGATGTTTATATATATTTTTCCCGGAGGAGCCGTAAGGCTTTTATATAATTGGAAAAATCTGATTTGCGCAGAAATGTTCTGGCACTCAGGAAAAAGTTGAGTGCCACAGAAGTTGAATCGTCAAGTAAAAAAATCATCAACAGTCTGATTTCGTTGGATATTTTCAAAAATTCCAATACTGTTGCACTCTATATTCCGATAAAAAATGAAGTTGATCTGACAGCTCTGCTCTCGGAAAAAGGGAAGCGTTTTTTCTTTCCGCGGGTCGAAAACGGAACAAAAAAGCTCTCTTTTTATGAGGCTTCATCTTTGGATGATTTTGAAAAAGGAAGTTTCAACATTCCGGAGCCGAAGACGACTTTAAACAAAATCGATATTGAAAATATTGATCTTTTTCTTGTTCCCGGTGTTGCTTTTTCGGAAAAATGCGAACGTATCGGTTACGGCGGCGGTTTTTATGACACGACGCTTAAATATAAAAACAAAAATGCACAGACTCTCGGTGTTGCTTTTGATTTTCAGATCGTGGAATCGGGCTTTTCGGAGCCTTTTGACGAACGGCTTGACGCAGTTGCGACGGATGAGAGGATTATTATAAACAATTAAGAGGGAGAACAAAATGCTTAATTCAATAATTTTTCTTATTATTGGAATTTTGCTAGGTGCCGCACTTTGGGCAATGTCAAGATCGCTCGTTTTCAAAGAAAAAATGGAAAAAGCCCAGAAAGAACTGAGTAATGCTAAAGACGATGCAGCAAAAGTTGTAAAAGAGGCCGAAATCAAGGCTCAGGAAATCATTCTCGAGGGCAAAAAAGAGACCGAAAATTCAAAAAATGAACTTCTCAGAGAGTTCAAGGAACGTGAAAGAAGACTCAACAAGAGAGAGGAACAGATCTCTCAGCGCGACGAACTCAACATCGTCAAGGAAAAAGAGCTGAAAGCTGTTGAAAAAAGGCAGAAGGATGACGAAATTTTCCTCGACAATCAGCGTGTTCAGCTTGAAGAAAAACTGACTGAGGTCAATACCGAGCTTGAAAGGATCGCCGGAATGACTCAGGACGAGGCAAAGGAAGTTTTGATCCAGAAGATCGAGGACGAAGCAAAACACGATGCTGCGAAAAAGATCAAGGCTATCGAAGAAGCTATGGTCGAAGATGCCGAAAAGAAGAGCAAAGAGATCCTTTCGACCGCAATTCAGCGCTATGCCGGCGAATACGTCGTTGAAAACACAGTCACGACCGTGAGCCTTCCGAATGACGAAATGAAAGGCCGCATCATCGGCCGCGAAGGAAGGAACATCCGCGCGATCGAATCAGTAACCGGCGTTGATCTCATCATCGACGACACGCCTGAAGCAGTCGTCATCAGCAACTTCAACCCGATAAGAAGACAGATCGCGTCGCTTACATTGCAGAAACTCATTGCAGACGGCAGGATACATCCCGGCAGGATCGAAGAAGTTTTCGACGCATGCACGAAAGAGGTCTGGAAAACTATCAAAGAAGCCGGCGATCAGGCTGTTTTCGACCTCGGGATCCACAAACTCCATCCCGAACTCGTCCTTCTTGTCGGCCGTCTGAGATACAGAACGAGCTACGGTCAGAACGTCTGGAAACACTCCGTCGAAGCAGCTTTCCTTGCAGGGGAAATCGCGGCTGAGCTCGGATGCAGCGCAAACAGCATCAAAAACGCGAAACGTGCCGGACTTCTTCACGACATCGGTAAAGCAGTCGACCACGAGATCGAAGGAAGCCACGCTTCGATCGGTGCGAAACTTGCGGAAAAATACGGCGAGCAGCACAGGATCGTCGCTGCGATCGCGGCTCACCACGGCGAAGTCAAACCCGAGACCGTTCTCGACTTCATCGTTTCGGCGGCGGATGCTTTGAGCGGAGCAAGACCCGGAGCAAGAAGAGAAATGGCTGAAGCTTACGTCCAGAGACTTACCGACCTTGAAAATATTGCAAACTCCTTCAACGGCGTTGACAAATCCTTCGCAATTCAGGCCGGAAGAGAACTCCGCGTCATGGTCGATACCGCGAAAGTCAACGACGACGACGCTTACACGCTGGCAAACGACATCGCGAAAAAGATCGAAACCGACCTTTCATACCCCGGTCAGATCAAGGTCATCGTTATCAGAGAAACCAGAGTTATAGCTACCGCGCAGTAAAATGAGTTTCAGGATCCTCGCCTTAGGCGACATCGTAGGCAGACACGCAAGAAATTTCGTCAAAGAACACTTGCCTAAAATCATTGAAGAAAATTCTGTAGATTTTGTGATTGCAAACGGCGAAAACACTTCCGGCGGAATGGGACTTCTCGAAAAACACGCGACTCTTCTGCATTCGTGCGGAGTAGACGTCATCACTTCGGGAAACCACATCTGGAATAGAAACGAGATCTATTCATTCATCGACAAAATGCCTTACGTTCTGCGTCCGGCAAACTATCCCGACGATCTTCCCGGCAAAGGTTCAGTTATCGTAACTCACAAAAAAACGGGGATAAAAGTCGGTGTTCTAAACCTTTTGGGAACTGTTTTCATGCCGCCGATAGACTCTCCTTTCAAAAAAGCGATAAGCGAGATCGAAAAACTGCGCTCTGCAGGTGCTGACATCATCGTTCTAGATTTTCATGCCGAAGCGACTGCCGAAAAAGAGGCTTTGGGGCTCTATCTTGCCGATAAGATCGAGCTTTTCTTCGGCACGCACACCCACGTCCAGACTTCCGATGAAAAAATAATCAGCGAAAAAATGGGCTACATCACCGATCTCGGCCGCTGCGGCGCGTTTTTTTCAGTCATCGGCTTCAATGAAAAAGAGAGCATCACAGGATACCTCTCGAATATCCCGCAGCATTTCGTTCCGGCAAAAAACGATATAAAGATCGAAGGGATCATCGCCGATTTCGAACTTGATCCGAGCCGCTGCGTCGGAATAAAAAGAATAAGAATTTAAAGGATCACTCCCGTGCCTTATTACCAGTGTTCTCTTTGTTTTTTCAACTTCTCTGTTCCACTTCGTTTACATCCTAACAATATTTTAGAATATTTATGCAAATATAGTAAATTTTTAAATTGACAATATCTCAAAAATATATATTCTAAAATATTATTTTTCGAAGGTCTTTAAGTATGAAAAGCGAAATAGCGATTCACCACAACAACGATTTGCAGTCGAGAATTTACACGATCCGCGGTCTTCCTGTAATGCTCGATTTTGATCTGGCAGAAATTTACGGATATGAAGTAAAGAGACTTAACGAGCAGGTCAAACGGAATATTTCCAGATTTCCGGATGATTTTATGTTCCAACTGACAAAATATGAAGTTGAAATCTTGAAGTCACAAATTGTGACTTCAAGTGAGAAGAGTGATTTGGTGAAGTCGCAATTTGCGACTTCACGGGAAACAGGAATATTGATGTCGCAAAATGTGACTTCAAGTGAGAAGAGTGATTTGGTGAAGTCACAAATTGTGACTTCACGGAAAGATAAATTGTTTTCAGGACAGGAAGGCGGCATTCGAAAACTGCCTTACGCCTTTACCGAGCAGGGAATATATATGCTTGCAACGGTTCTGCGCGGTGAACTGGCGGAGCAGCAGAGCATTTTCATTATGCGCGCTTTCCGAGAACTCAAGCACTATGTTCAGGAAAATCTGCAGTTCGTGACAAGGAACGAAATGCAGCTGCTTTCAAATTCGGTGCTGACTATTGCTGAAAAACAGAAAAAGAATGATTCAGAGATCAGGAAAATCTGCGCAAACATAGACAAAATAAACGAAAATTTCGAGCAGTATGCCGACTTCAAGAATTTTGTCATCTACAAAGGGCAGAAATTTGAAGCAGATGTCGCTTACACCGACATTTACCGCCTTGCCGAAAAGAGCATTTTTCTCATTGACGATTATGTCGATATCAAAACTCTTGACCTTCTGAAACATAAAAAATCGGGCGTCTCTGTGATTCTTTTTACGCAGAACGGACACGGCAGAAAAGGATATCTGACAGCTTCTGTAGTGAATGATTTCAATTCGCAGTATCCGCCTCTTTCAATCAAACCGAACCCCGACTGTCACGACAGATTCATCATCATAGATTACAAGACGGCAACTGAAAAAGTGTTTCACTGCGGCGCATCAAGCAAGGATGCGGGAAAAAAAGTCTGCGCCATAAACAGATTCGAAGATGCTTCAATGGTTTATTCTGTTGTGGACAAACTTCTGAACCAAAAAGATTTGCTATTGAATTGATATTGAAAAGCGAAAGATTTTTTTCCGCTTTTGGAGCAAGCGACGAACAAAATCAGCAAAACAACTGGAATTATTATATGTTTCATCAAGGCTTTATGACAGACAAGGTAATTTATCACCTTAATCCTTTATCTCTTTCAGCAAAAATTTGAGTGTCGAGATATTCGCTCTGTTGTAGACATCGGTCCCGCCGCCGGCACCAGCCGTAAACGGAATGAAGTGTTCGAAGTAGGACATGTTGAAAGCGTCACTTATTTCGGCTTTGTAGGTTTTGCCTGCACTCAGCTCGACCTCTGCAAACGATGATTCGCCCCAAATGTCCCAGTTGTCACCCAAATGAGGCATAAAGACCATTTTTTCCAGAACGACATTACCGCTTTCATCAGTGATTTTAACTATTTTGTTGCATGAAGTGATCCCTGTGTTTATCGGGCGTCCGCTGCCGTATTCCACAGAGACGAGGTATGTTCCGCTATCTTTCGGCTTAATATTCGAAACCGAAAGAACTGCATCAGGCACTCCCCAGTCACCGAAGTGAGGCTTATTGTGGTCGAAATGTGTCGCAAACTGGTCAAAACGGTATTCGTTCGCCGCATCTTCTGACGATACAGCCGAAAACTGCAGCTTCGTCCGTTCATAGTTTTCGCCCCAGTAGCAGACGGGGTCTGAGTGGTGGCTTTCCCACCCTTCCGAATTTACTGCCGAAACGCTGTAGCAGTATGAATTGTGCACATAATCGGGATTTTCGTAGTCGTCACGCCATGAAAGTTCCGTCAGATTTTCCTTGACCTTCTTTCCGTCGCGGTAAACGTTGTAGGAAACCGCATTGCTTGAAGCAGTGAACGTAATTCCCAATCTTTTTCCGTCCAATGCAACAGAAACATTCGTCGCAGGAAGCGGCGCCCAGCACTTGTTCGGATTTGCGTTGCAGTCGACAAGATTGAGCGTGCCCGATTCGTCCGAAAGTTCGAGCTCCATCTCGATTTTACTCTCTGATTTCAAGTCGCTGACAGTAAAAGGAACGGTTTTCCCGACACCGTCAAGTTTGAGTGTTTTAAGCGTATAAAAGCCTGAATTTTCTTCATTTTTCTGAGGAAGAACAATTTTCAGTTCAATAGTCTTCCCTTTAAATTTCAGGTTTTTGAGAACGATTTCTGAGCTTCCGGCAAAGAAAGTGTTTCTCAGTTCAACCGGAATTTTCGGCGAAAACCACAGCGTTTTCAAAGTCTGCTCGCGACCGAAAATCGAGTCGAGGACCATCGAAAGGAATCCGGCGACGCTCCAGAGCTGACGCCTTGAATTTACCTCGGGACCGCTCAACTGCGGAAATGTCGCGTCATCGTACCAGGCGCTGAGTGTCGTAAACTCAAAATTTTCCATGTTAGAAAGGTTGAATGCTGCACCGCGGACTAAACTCATGAATGCATTTTCGTAAAATTTGTCGTTTCCGGCTTTTGCCGCAGCACGCAGACCGTAGGAAGTTACGAAAGGCCAGATCGCACGGTTGTGATAGATTTTCGTATCGGGCTCCTGCGGGAAAATTACAGCAGGACCGGCTTCAGTCACAGGATATTCTGCAATAATTTCAGTACTTTGATTATTTTCAGCAACACCTGAAAGAATAGTCAGAGCTTCACCCAGAAGATCTCTTTTGTCAACTGAAGAATAGTCGAGGAAAGTCGTTTTCATCGTTGAAAAAGTCTTTCTGTCAGCAAGATAAAAAGCTGATTTTATTGCATTTTTCAGATTTGCCGCCTGAGACGCGAATTGAGCCGCCTCGTCAGTTCTGCCGAGTTCTGAAGCCATCTCCGAAGCGATTTCCATCGCCATATAATGCAGGACATTCGTCGAAAGAGTTTTCGACATTCCGATGTGTTTCGTATTCTGCGCAGTCCACTGCGGATAAGTCTGCTCTCTCCAGTCAAGGAAAGACTGCTCGCCGCGATACAAACCGTCATTTTCGTCAAAAACATGCTGTCTGTCGGCTTCCAAAGTGTTTTTTATCGCTTCGTAAGATTCAGACAAAAAGCTGTTGTAATCGCTTCCTTCGAGGTTTTTGAGCGTCTCGGCTGCTCCAAGAGCCCAGACTACGCGGTCGGTGCTGACAGGCCACGAGCCGCCGGAACCTGTATCCTGAACTATCTGCATGTTTCCGCCGCCGGCTGTGCTTTTGCGTTCCGAGATCTTGAATCTAAGAGAATTTTTCGACTTCTGCGGTTCGAAAAAAGCGACCGAGGAATGAACTGCGTAAGCGGTGTCACGCGTCCAGACATAGTGCCAGTTTGCACCTGTCTCAAAGCAGTCGCAGTCTACAGGATCCCCGTTGTTCATGCTGTAGTCACTTATTGCCGTGACTTTGTTTTCGTTGAGTTCAGTTACTGCCAGAGCAAAAAGTGCATCAAACATAGTGTGTCCGCTGCGGAGAACAGGGTTTCCGGCAGTTTCGGGAATAACGCGCTGCTTCGATTCAGGATAATTGTCGCGAAGTTCCGCATTTGTGGTCAGAGTGTAGGTCCTGAGCTCGTCGCCTGTTACCGAAACCGTTCCGATTTTACCGTTCCATTCGACTTTTGAAGTGTCAACGGCTTCAGGCCCGTCCTCATCAGGAGTTGTATCGGGATCGTCCGAATCGCCGTTGCAGTCATAGCAGTCCAGATCCTCCGGTTCATAAGTGTCGCTATCGTAATCGTCTGAGTCAGAATCGTTATCACCGGTTTCATCCGGTTCGTCCGTATCGGAATCAGAATCGTCTGACTCGCCGTTGCAATCATAACAATCCAGATCCTCCGGTTCATAATAAGTGTCGGCATCAGAATCGTCCTGTTCCGTCTCGTGACCTTTTCCGCCGCCGCAGCTGAACACAAAAAATGCGGCAAGAACAAGTAAAAATAGTTTTTTCATGGCGTTTTACTTATTGCTGTTGATAAAAAAATTAAAGTTGAAACTGCTGCCGTTTTCATCGTCCGAAATGCCGAAAAATCCGTCTTTTACAATAAAAACAAAGACTAAGACCAGAATCATAATGCCAAGAAAAATGTAGGCACGCTTGATAAACATCCCCAGACAGAGAAAAAGCGCGGCTGTGATCCAGTAAAAAAGAGGCCCGGGTTCAGCATTGATAAGCGCAAAAGAGAGCAGTGTCATTAAAAGCAAAGTTATAAGATTCCACCAGATTATCTGACGTTTTTCACTTTTTTTCCCGATCATCCTATTTTTTACCTGATTTTTCAGCCAGTTTCGAATTCAGATCCCTGATACGGCCGGTAAGGACTCTGATGACGCCCAAAGCGACTTCATCGCGCTGCTTGAGGATCTCAAGAAAGTCGTCACTTTCCATTTTCAGTACCAGAACATCGTTTCTCGCAATGATGTCGGCACTTCGCGGCTGGCTGTCGATAAGCGCCATCTCGCCGAAACCTGCACCCTCTTTCATGACGGCTACGACATTGCCGCCGACAACGACTTCGACTTCACCCTTCACTATCATGAAAAGCTCTTTTCCGAGGTCGCCTTCGTTCACGATATACTGCCCTTTCTCGAAAGTCTCCTCTTCAAGCAATGCGGCGATATCGGCAAGTACTTCACCGGGAATATCGTGAAAAAGCTCGATATTTTTGAGTGCAAGAACCCTTTCTACTCGTGTCAGCATCTTTCCTCCTATGCTTCAGGTTGCAAAACAGAGCGGGAATATTCGCACAGATACTTGTCTGTATCGTTCAAAAGATAGTGTGCATCTGTTTTGGAAATTACTATTTTTATGTAATTCAACGCGTAAAGAGCCGCTTCGCGGACTATCGGACTCGGATCGTACAGGAACATCTGGATCCTGCCGTAAATACCGGCAATATGTTCGTGGGCAACTGCATAAAGCGTTACCGAACGGACCCACTCAGAATCATCTGAAAGCAGAGTTTCGATAATATCGTTGATTTTAAGCCTTTTTACACTGAAAAACTGATGACCGAGATTGAGTTTTTCCTCTTCTGTTTTGCTCTCGATCAGCGGAACGATTATCGGCCGGATATCCTTGTCCACGATATTGTCTATGATTTCCAAAGCATTGGCGCGCTGCGACGGAGCAACGAATTTTCTGGTTATGTTGAAGTAAATGTTGTCAAACAGCGTATTGCCGTACATAAGGGAAAGTATTGAGAAAATTCTCTGATAACAGTTGTCGAGCTTCGTCACCATAACATCACTGAGGCAGTCTGTCTTCAAATTTTTGCGGATCTGAACCGAGAAATAAAGTGTCTGGAAGTATTGATAAATTTCCCTGAGAAGCAAAATCTTGAGAGGTTCTTTGTCAATAGACGCCTTTTCTATTTTTGAAAGAAGTTTTTTCAGGCTGTTCAGCACGATATTGCGCAGCTCGTCACTTTCTGTATCGAGAGAGACAGCGAGCAGCCTGAAGGATTCCGGAGTATAGATATCTCCAAGCATTTTTGCGACCTCGCTCTTAAGGCGGTAGCTTTCAAGTTTGTTCGAAAGTATGTCGGCAGCAGGCTCAAGGATCTTCTCTCCGAATTTCGAAAGTACTTTCGCCGCATCGAAACTGACTTCTCTGTCAAAAAGCATATAAAAAAGTTTCGGGATAAAAACATTGGAATCTATTTTCGAAGCGGCATTTACTGCGGCACGTCTGACTACCGGAGTCGGATCGTTCAAAAGAGCAAAAAGCTGCTGATCCATGTTTTTCTGTCCGAGCTCACCCAGAATATAGGCTGCTGCGGCACGGTCTGCGGCGTTTTCCGATTCGATGAACGCTTTCAGGTACGACCCGGCTGTCATTGCGCCTACGACTCCGGCATATTTGATAAGTGCTATAACGGCGGCTTCTCTTATCGCAATTTTTTCACTTTCAAGGAAAGGAGCAATAAATTTTACCGACTTGTCCATCTGGATGTAACCGTACGTCAGGATCGCCTCACGGACGACGTCCTCATCAGGTTCCTTGAACAATTTCAATATGTTATAAGTGTTATACCTGCTTTCCATGCGGCGCATGAGTGAAAGGATCTTGACCTTGATTTTCGGTGTTGCCTTTGAAAGAAGCGAAACGAAATCGCGCCCCAAAGCCGAGTTGCCTGAACTTTCCACCATATCGATCGCCATAGAGAGATCTTCGTCGTCCCCGCTTTCTATCGCCTTCTGGACTATGCTCTGAAGAACATTGGACTGCATCGTGAGCTGGTTCGTCCCGAAGCGTTTTTTCTTGATGTTGTCGATAAGGACTGAAAGATAGCGGCTTCTGATACCGGCTATCGTAATAAGCCACGAAACGCCGATAACAGTGACGATCCACGAAATGAGCTTGACGTCTGACGGAACGATCCCCGCCTTTCCGAGATAGCTGACGGCAAGAAGGATAAAGCCCGAAACACCGATGAAAATCGGTTTTACCATGCCGTCGATTATCGCCTTCGTCCTGCTTTTGACCTTCGGGTCAAGCGGGATATACAAAAGCTGGATCGCCGCATCGTTTATCGTGTAGCGGAAAGCGCTGTCGCCTGATTTCGCCATCGTTATCGCGACAAGAGGTGCAGCAAAACCGAACATCATGAGTTCCGGCGGGACCGCGATAAAGAAAATAGAACTCAAAGTGAGTATCGCCGGCAGTATCCCGAGACTCATAAAAATGCTGAACTTAAGCAGGCGCGAAGTTGCGACAAGCTGGAAGAAAAGCGAGAAAACACCGCCGAAAACCGAGTAGACGAAACCGAAGTAAGCGGCAAGTTTCTGCGGATCGGTGATTTTATCGGAAGCGACGACCTTGAACTGGTAGTCTACAAGCGTGACAACAACGTAGATCAAAGCGATCATTATCGCGATATATTTGACGTACGGCGTCTTCGTGATGCTTACCTGCGAAGCTGCGGCCTTTGCCTGTTTCGGAGTGAGCGTCTTGGAAATCACGCCTCTCTGCAGACGGCTCTGGTACTTTCTGCCCATGAAGCGGACGATGCAGATACATATCGCCATGCACGCTGCGTTTATGAAAAGCAGATACTGGACTTTTCCGAGCAGAACGGCGAGTTTTCCGACCGAGCCGCCGACAGCCATACTCGCGATGATCCCGCCGCACCCGACAAAACCGAGGACACGCTTTGCCTCACGCGAATCGAGCAGTTCGTTCGTGAACGACCAGAACTGGAACATCATAAACGAACCCAAAAGCTCGATAAAAATGTAAAGCGAGCCGAAAGCAGCCGAAATTTCATTGTTTACAAGCCCGACAAATATGAGCGTAAATATGATTCCGATAGAAAAAGTCACCGTTATCAGCTTGTCCATCCGGTAGAATGAGCTTCTTTTCGTGTAAAAGAAAGTAGCAGTCGAAACGAGTATCGCGACACCGATGTACATGAACGAAAGCATCAGTCTGTCGCCCTTGTATTTGTTCAGGAAAAGCGTGTCTCTGACGATCCTCCCCATGACCATGATGGATGTAGCCAGAAAGTTGTATGCAAAAAGCATGAGCGCGCGGTTCCTTTCATCCGGATTGTTCATGCTGAAAGCTGCAAAAAGCCTTTTCATTTCTATTCCTCAATAAAATCGATTTGTTTCATAGCTTCAAAAATCACCGCAGTCGCGGCACTTGCGAGATTGAGACTGCGCACCCTGCCGTCAAGCATCGGGAGATAGCGCGTCCGGTCGCGGTATTTTTCCAGGATTGCACCGCCGAGCCCCGCCGATTCGCATCCGAAAACGAGGAAATCGCCGTTTTCGTAGGAAACTTTGTCGTATCTCACGCACCCTTTCTGCGAAAAAAAGTGCATTTTCGAAGTGTCGTTCGCCGCAAAAAAATCGTCTTTTGAATCCCATTCGGTGATCTCGACGAACTTCCAATAGTCAACTCCGGCTCTTTTCACCGCCGCAGTATCAAGCCTGAACCCGTAAGGTTTTACAAGGTGAAGCCTGCACTTCTGGGACAGCACTGTGCGTGCGATATTGCCTGTATTCTGCGGAATTTCGGGATTTATGAGCACAACTTCGAACATGACTTTTCAACCAAAAAATCAAAAACTCTATATTATAGTGTTTTTCTTATTAAAAACAATTTTTGGAGAGTGAATTTTTGATCTCGTTTCTGACAAAATCGTACATCTTCGGATTTGAAGCGATTATCGTTTTTCCCGAAATGTAATCGTTTCCGCCCGAAAAATCGGAGACGATGCCGCCCGCCTCTTTCACGATAAGCGATCCCGCCGCGACATCCCACGGTGAAAGCCCGGCCTCGTAGAAAAACGCGAACTTCCCGCATGCGGTGTAGACAAGATCTGTCACCGCCGAGCCGAGCCTTCTCATAGCGCGGGTTTTCTGGACCATACTGCAGAAAACCGGCAGAGTTCCCGTTCCGCCGTGCTGCGTTATATCGGCAAAACCTGTTGCCCCGACGCAGTTTATCGCAGTATCTTCGCTGTTGACGCTTATTTTTTCACCGTTGAGCCACGCGCCTAACCCTTTTTCGGCTGAAAACATTTCATCGGTCACAGGAAGAAAGCACACCGCCAGATCGACTTCCGCACCGTCAAAATGCGCGATCGAATGCGCAAAAGGCGCTATTCCGGCCACGAAATTGGTCGTTCCGTCGATCGGATCGATTATCCAGCACGGTTTTGCAAGCCCTGTTCCCGGGTTGAACTCTTCACTCAAAAAATCGATATTATCAACTGTTTTCAGCTTTTCCAGGAGCATTTTTTCGATAGTTATGTCGGCTTCGGTCACAAGGTCGCACTTCGATTTGAAAGATTTTTTAAGCTCGGGTGAACAAAAAAACTTCTTTGCGGTATCTCCTGCCGATCCTGCGGCTTCTATGACTTGTAAAAGCCTGTCAGAGCGAGTGTTCACGCAGCTTTTCCATTGAATTGAGTATCACGCCGTGAAGGTATGAATCTTCTTCGTCAGTCAGATTTCCTTTGGTTTTTTCTTCAAGCATTTTGAGAAGTCCGATGTTGAATTTTGCGATTTCGAGATTTTCGCTCACCTCGCCCGCTCCCTTGACCTTGATTTCGCCCAGATTCAGCAGAACTGCCGAATAGACCGACGAAACAAGGCTTTCAAACGACGGACTGACTATCGACGAAAGTTCAGCTTTGCTTCCGTTATCCATAAAGACCTCTAGTAATTTCTTTTGATGCCGGCTTCTTTGATGAGTGCTGCCTCGTTTACAGTGTCGTAATCTGTGCACTCTTCAAGGCTGTCGAGATATTTTTTGTATTCTTCTTCGGTGATTTCACCGCTTTTGAGTTTTCTTTCGATAGTTCTTGTATCGATTTCAGGCAGAACGACTTTATTCTCTTTAGTTTCCTTAGCCATAATATCCTCCGTTATTGAAAATTAACATCCAAACTTGCACCGCTGCTGCTGCCGCCTGAGCATTTTCCCATTCCGCAGACTACTCCGGCTGCCACACCGCCGGCAACAACAACACCGACAACCGTCCAGAGCCACCACTCTTTGTAAACCGGCTTTTTCTCCTTGTCATCCTTTTCATTTTCAGCCGGTGCTTTGTCGGAAAGACCGAGCAGTTCAGCTTCTTCCATAAGCAGATCCGATATAGATTTATATTCGTATGGATCATCTACAAGAGCTTTGTTGAACTGATTGAGAGATACGGATTTGTCTGCAGCACCCTTTTCCGGAAGATCGAAAACAGCTTCCGATTTCTTGAATTCCTTTTTGCCGCAGTCGATCATGTAACCCTGATATTTAAGTCTTTCGTCGGCACCGAGCGAAGCCTTTACCACAAAAACATTGTCAAGGCCACGGTCTTCCGCCAGATCAGTCGCTTTGCGGACCATTGCAAGGCTTCCGAACCCCGATTTCATCTCTTCTTCAAGCTCTGCAACAGCGGAAGCTGACGGATCTTTCGTCAGTGTTTCGTTGATGGAAGCAGTCTTTCCGCCGCGTACCGAAATAGAGCCGCCGGCAGCACGGAAACCGTTTTTGTGTATGCGGTAATAGTGTTTTCCTTCTTTGATACCGCGGAGAGTTACAGGCGTCATTCCGGCTATTCTGCCGTCGATGAAAACAAGTGCACCGTCAGTATTGCTCTGAACTTTGACGGAAGCCTTCCCGCCGCTTTTCCTGTCGCTTTTGACATCGTTAAAAGCAGACATTACTTCATCGGAAAACGAATCAGAGGGCTCTCCGTCCGGATTTATCGAAAGATAGACCGAAAAATACGACGCAGCCTGCTCTTCCTCGTCAATAAGCGAGTAACTCGCACCGAGATAGAAGATTATTTCGCTCATCAAACTCATATCACCGACTTTGTCCATATTGTCTTCGAAGTATTTGAGAGCCGATTTGAACTTTTCCGCAGCTTCTTCAATGCCGAGGTCGTTGTAAAGCGATTTTCCTTCCTCGAAATCCTTTTTAGCGCTTTTCAGCCACGAAGATGATGATGAAGAGAGAGCGGCTTCAGTCCCGACATAGTCGTAATCCTTGGATGCAGCGAGGTGGGAAGCCGTTTCCGCAACGACATGCGATGCCGCCTTGACAGTATGCGAATCCTCGAAGACATAAACCGCCATGATTTTTTTCCCGGCTGCGACGTACTCTTCTTCGTCAGCATCAGCCTTTTTTGCCGGTTTTTTAGGAGCCGGAGAATCCTCATCTTCTTCAGAATCTTCAGAACTCTCTGAGCTTTCCTCCTCGTCAAGCTCTTCGTCTTCCTCCGATTTTCTGCTCTTTTTACCTGAAGACTCCTCTTCTTCCGAATCTTCCTCGTCCTCTTCAAGCCCGAGATCAAGCTCATCGAGTTCGAAACCGTCGTCCGCACGAAGTTCTGCAAGCGATACGCCGGCAGGTGTCAGGGAAAGGAACGTAAAGGAGACAAGAATCAAATAAACTACTGTAAATCTCATTTTTTATTCCTCAAAACATCAAAAAAACCAGTTGTCTATACTTAAAAATTTTAAAGAGTCAATACAGCACGTGGATTTTCCCGAAAAATCGGGTAAGATCGGCCGTTTTTGTTTGGAAGGTGAAAATATGAAAAAAATTGAATCTATCGAGCACAGACGGATCACTGAAGACGACAGGTTTCTGCGCGATGAAAGCAAAATGGGCGGCGGATATGCCGACGAAGTGTTTTTTCCTGAAAACGAAGAAGAAATTTCTGCGGTTTTAAAATACTGCGCTGACAAAAAGCTCAAAGCTACCGTTGCAGGCGGAGGAACGGGAATAACAGGCGCGGCAGTTCCCTTCGGCGGGATAGTTATTTCAATGGAAAAATTCAATAAAATAATCGGTTTAGGCTTTGAAGACGACCGGTTTTTCCTGAAAGTTCAGGCTGCCGTAACACTCTCGAAAATCGCAGAAACTCTGCGTGCAAAAGATATTGCAAGCCTTGAAGATCTCACTGAAAACGCACGGAAATCACTTGAAGATCCACCCGATTTATGGCTCTATCCGGTAGATCCCACCGAAATGAGCGCGCAGATAGGCGGCACTGCGGCAACGAATGCAAGCGGCGCGGCGACTTACAGATTCGGTTCGACAAGAAGCTGGATAAAATCGGTCACCGTCGTTCTTCCCGACGGTTCGGTGCAAAAAATAGAGCGCGGAAAGTGCTTTGCAGACGCTTCGGGAGAGTTTGATTTTGCCGGAAAAAAATTCAGGATCCCGGATTACACGATGCCCGACTGCAAAAACGCCTCAGGGCTTTATTCAAAAAAAGGCATGGATATCATTGATCTTTTCATCGGCTCAGAAGGTATTCTGGGAGTGATCACGACTCTTGAAATATACCTCGAAAAACAAAAACCGGCTCTCAGCGTAGTCCAGTTTTTCAAGTCAGTCGACGAATCGCTCGATTTCGTAAAAAAACTGAAAAAAAGTGAGCTGAAGCCCGATTTCATTGAATTTATCGGCTCATCAGGGCTTGAACTCATCAGAAACCGCATGAAGAGCGGCTGCATGAGTCTCGACATCCCGAAACTTGACGAAAATTCTGCCGCGGCAGTCTTTTTCGACATAGCCTTCGACAGAAGCAACATCGCAGGAATTGCTGAAAAAGCGGCTGAACTTACTAACGGAAACGAACTTTCGTGGTGTGCTTGGGAAAACTGCGAGATCGAGCGGATCAAAGCCTTCCGCCACGCCGTTCCCGAAAGCGTCAATGCAACGATTGCCGAGATCAAAAAAAAGTATCCGGAAATACACAAATTGGGAACAGATTTCGCGGTCAGCGATGAAAATTTCGACGAACTTGCCGCATTCTATCGCAAAACCCTTGAAAGCTGCGGCATAAAACACGCCGTGTTCGGCCATATCGGAAACAACCACCTTCACATAAACATGCTGCCTGCCGACTACGAAGAACTTGAAAAAGCCAAAGAAATATACGCACTTATCGCAAAAAAAGTAATAAGTCTGGGCGGCACCGTTTCGGCAGAGCACGGCATCGGAAAAATCAAGCACAAATATCTTGAAACCATGTTCGGAGAAGACGGCATAAACGAAATGAAACGCATAAAAAAAGTGTTCGACCCCGACCTGATTTTAAATATCGGGAACATGTTTGAAATCTAAACAATCGATTTCTTGCCTTTTAATCCAAAATCAATAGTATAACGTGCGATTTCAGCGCCGCAGATATTTTCGGGATTACGAAATCACGTGATTACGGGATCTCGGAGCAGCGCAAAACAGGAAGAATAATGAAGATGTAATAAATTTAGGAGGAAAGAATGAGAAGATTTTCGGTTTTTCTGGCAGTTTTCACAGCACTGGTTTTCAT
>CAJOMF010000009.1 GCA_905235605.1 uncultured bacterium | reverse complement strand
AGGAGGAAAAAATGGCAAAAGCGAAATTTGAAAGAAGCAAACCGCATGTAAACATCGGTACGATAGGTCACGTAGACCACGGCAAAACGACGTTGACGGCAGCAATTACGAAGACTCTGGCAGCAGTAGGCGGTGCAGAGTTTGTAAGCTACGACAACATCGACAAGGCACCGGAAGAGAAGGCAAGAGGCATCACGATCGCAACGGCACACGTTGAGTATCAGACAGAAAAACGCCACTATGCCCACGTTGACTGCCCGGGTCACGCAGACTACGTTAAAAACATGATCACCGGTGCAGCACAGATGGACGGAGCGATCCTCGTAGTAAGCGCAGCAGACGGTCCTATGCCTCAGACAAGAGAGCACATCCTTCTGAGCCGTCAGGTCGGCGTACCGTACATGGTAGTATTCCTTAATAAAGTAGATATGGTTGACGATCCGGAACTTATCGAGCTCGTTGAAATGGAAATCAGAGACCTTCTGAGCAGCTACGAGTTCCCCGGCGACGAGATTCCTATAATCAAGGGAAGCGCCCTCAACGCCCTTAACTCGGACGATCCGAACGGTCCTGACTGCAAATGCATCCACGAACTTATGGAAGCAATAGACAACTATATTCCTGATCCTCAGAGAGATATCGATAAACCGTTCCTTATGCCGATCGAAGACGTATTCAGCATCAGCGGACGTGGTACAGTTGTAACGGGAAGGATCGAACGCGGCGTGATCAAAGTCAGCGACAAGGTTCAGATCGTAGGTATCAAACCGACACAGGAAACCACGGTAACAGGCGTAGAGATGTTCAGAAAGCTCCTTGATCAGGGCGAAGCAGGCGACAACGTAGGCTGCCTCCTGAGAGGAACGAAGAAGGACGAAGTAGAGAGAGGCCAGGTCCTCGCGAAACCGGGAAGCATCACTCCTCACACGAAGTTCGTAGGCGAGTGCTACGTACTTACGAAGGAAGAAGGCGGCCGTCACACCCCGTTCTTCACGGGTTACAGACCTCAGTTCTTCTTCAGAACGACGGATGTAACGGGAACACTTGAGCTTCCGGAAGCCGGGTGACCATGTAAAAATCACGGCAAATCTTATAGTTCCGATCGCAATGGACGAAGGTCTCCGTTTCGCAATCAGAGAAGGCGGAAGAACGGTCGGTGCAGGCGTCGTTTCCAAGATAATTGAATAGTTTTTAATGAGGTGTTGAAGTGAGTGACAAGATCAGAATCAAATTAAAGGCATTTGATCACAAGATACTTGATCAATCCGTCGGTGAGATCATAGAGACCGTATCGCGCAGCGGTGCGAGAATCGCCGGTCCTATTCCGCTTCCGACAAAGATCCATAAATACTGTGTTCTCCGTTCTCCGCACGTTGACAAAAAATCACGTGAGCAGTTCGAAATGAGAATCCACAGAAGGATCCTCGACATACTCAATCCTACAAACCAGACGATGGACGAGCTTATGAAGACCGATCTGTCAGCCGGTGTAGAAATTGAGATTAAAACTTATTAGGGGTATTTTTTAAACTTTGTCATAAAGCAGAGAGGGTAACTATGGCTGCTGGACTCATAGGAAGAAAATTAGGCATGACTCAGATCTTCAAGGAAGACGGTGTGGTCGTTCCCGTAACCGTAATTGAAGCTGGTCCGTGCTTCGTAATCCAAAAGAAAGAGACCGAAAAAGACGGTTATACCGCTATTCAGGTCGGTTTCGAAAAGAAAGAAAAAAACGTTAAAAGACCCGCTGCCGGTCACTTCAAAAAGGCTGGCTGCGGTGTTTTCGGAAAACTCAAAGAATTCAGAGTAACCGATGCGGAACTCGGCAACTACGAACTTGGCTCGGAACTCAATGTAACGATGTTCAAAGCCGGTGAAAAGGTAAGAGTTACCGGTTTCACGAAAGGTAGAGGCTTTGCCGGTGTCGTCAAGAGATGGGGCTTCGGCGGCGGAAGAACGACTCACGGATCGAAATTCCACAGAAAAACCGGTTCTGTCGGTCAGAACGTAAATCCTGGAAAGATCTGGAAAGGCAAACATATGCCCGGTCGTTACGGTAATGAACAGGTTACTGTAAAGAACCTTGAAGTTGTAAGAGTTGTTCCGGCTGACAATACAATCGTTGTCAAAGGAGCTGTTCCTGGCTCTATCGGCAGCATTGTTTACATTAAGAAGTAGGGAGGCAAAGATGCCTAAAGTTGATTTATTCGATAAGACAAAAGCAAAAATCGGTGAAGTTGAACTCAGCGACAGAGTTTTCAACGTAGAATCCACCGGCAAAGAGAATGTTCTCGTTTCCGAAGTCGTAAAAATGCAGCTTGCGGCTGTCCGTCAGGGCACTCACGCTACAAAAACCTACGCTACGATCTCCGGCGGAAATTCAAAACCGTGGAAACAGAAAGGAACGGGCAGAGCTAGAAGAGGAACGATGCGTTCATCCACACTCAGAGGCGGTGCTCCAGCTTTCGGACCGCAGCCGAGAAGCTACGGCTACAATGTTCCGCTCAGAAAGAGAACTGCAGCTGTTGCAGCTGTTCTTTCCGACAGACTTCGTTCGGGCAATCTTTTCGTAATCAAAAATTTCGATTTCGACAAGATCAGAACG
The DNA here is from genome assembly GCA_905235605.1 of uncultured bacterium. GTDB lineage: Bacteria > UBP6 > UBA1177 > UBA1177 > UBA1177 > UBA1177. The sequence goes on along the minus strand of CAJOMF010000009.1, from coordinate 41,024 downwards.
AAAGACGCGGTTGCGCTTCTTAAAGGAACATGGAATTTCTCGGAAGCTGTCATCATCGCAGGCGACAACGAGGAAAATTTCTACTTCAGCATGAGAAATCTTCCCGAGTTCTCTTTCCTGCCGCAGGATGTCATCAATCTTTACGACCTTATCGCGTATAAGAATGTCGTTTTCACCGAAGATTCTGTAAAATATGTTGACGCGCTTCTTCAGAACAGACTCAATCCGAGAAGAAAAAGAGTCAGCGAAACAAATGACGGAGAGTAACGATGAAAAAGGAAAAATATTTTGACATTATCAAACGCCCGCTTCTGACAGAAAAATCTTCCGCTCTTACAAGCGGCGACGCGAAAGAAGGATATGCTTTCGAAGTAAAGTTTGACTCGACGAAAGAAGAGATCAAAGAAGCTGTAGAAGCTCTTTTCGGCGTAAAGGTCGTCAGCGTAAACACTGTCATCACGGCCGGCAAAGTTAAAAGAGTCGGACGCAACATCGGCAGAAGATCGACTTGGAAAAAGGCTTACATCAGACTTAAAGACGGAGATAAGATCAATCTCGTCGAAGGTGTTTAATAACAATTTTTAAGGTTTCGGAGTAAATTATGGGTATCAAAATTTTCAAACCGACTTCAAACGGTCGCAGAAATATGACCGGCAGTGATTTCGCTGAGATCACGAAGTCGAAACCCGAGAAATCTCTGGTCGAACCGATCAGAAAATCCGGCGGCCGCAACAATACGGGAAGGATAACATCCCGTTTCAGAGGCGGCGGTAACAAAAACATGTACCGTGTCATCGATTTCAAAAGAAACAAATTCGATGTTCAGGGAAGAGTTGCTGCGATCGAATACGATCCGAACAGAAACGCCCGCATCGCTCTTGTTTTCTACAACGACGGCGAAAAGAGATACATCATCGCGCCGGATAAGCTGATGGTCAATGACGTTATCGTTTCAGCAGGCGAAAAAGAAGCCGATATCAAACCGGGAAACTCGATGAAGATCCGTTTCATTCCGGTAGGTACATTCATCCACAACGTAGAACTTAAGATCGGAAAAGGCGGTCAGATCGCAAGAGCTGCTGCAAGCGGTGTTCAGGTTCTCGGTAAGGAAGGCGATCACGCTACAGTCAGAATGCCTTCGGGCGAAATCAGAATAATCCATCTTGAGTGCAGAGCAACCGTCGGAACAGTCGGAAATCAGGAAATTTCCAACGTTAAAGAAGGTAAAGCCGGCAAGAAAAGATGGGCAGGCAAGAGACCGCATAACCGCGGTGTCGTTATGAACCCTGTTGATCACCCGCACGGCGGCGGTGAAGGTAAGACTTCGGGCGGACGTCATCCTGTTTCTCCTTGGGGACAGCCGACAAAAGGTTTCCGTACCCGCAGCAATAAGAGAACTGAAAAGTTCAGAATCAGAAGAAGAGGAAAATAGTAGTAATTTTTATGGAGGGTTACAGTGCCTCGTTCAATTAAAAAAGGACCTTTTGTTGATTCCCATGTGTGGAACAAGGTTATAAAGGCTATAGACAGCGGAGATAAAAAACCGATAAAAACCTGGTCCAGACGATCAACCATTATCCCCGAAATGGTGGGTTTGACTTTTTCCGTTTACAACGGACAGAAGTTTATACCTGTTTTCGTAACTGAAGATATGGTCGGATTCAAACTCGGCGAATTTTCGCCGACAAGGACTTTCAGGTCTCATTCCGGTGGCAGCAAGAAATAATTTCTTGCATTTTGTAAGGTTTGGCGTATAATGCCGACCGCTTAATTTTTTTCGATCGTTGGAGATGCGAAATGGAGACGAAAATCGTCACAGCAAAGCTTAGAAATTTCAGAATGTCCCCGCAGAAAGTCAGAGAACTTGCTGACATCGTGAGAGGCAAGAAAGCTGGCGATGCTAAAAACATTTTAGAGTTCACGCCGAGAAAATCAGCGCTGGCTCTTAAGAAGCTGCTTGATTCTGCAATAGCCAATGCAGAAAATAATTTCAACATGGATCCCGACAACCTTTTCATCAAAACCATCATGGTCGACGAAGGTCAGGTTATGAAGAGATTCGTTCCCAGAGCACAGGGAAGAGCGGCTAAAATATTGAAGAGATCAAGCCATATTACAATTGAGCTTGCTGAAAACACAAAAGATTAGTGACGGAGGTGAACTTTGGGACAAAAAGTTAATCCCATAGGGCTGAGGCTCGGGGTTACCCGAACTTGGGAATCGGTATGGTACAGTCATAAAAATTATAGCAAGTGGCTTCACGAAGATCTTAAAATCAGAAAGGCGGTAAAAAAGGAATTCTATTCCGCAGGTATCGCAAGAACTGATATCGAAAGATCGGGCGAAAGACTGAAAATCATAATCCATACTGCTAAGCCCGGAATAGTAGTTGGAAGAAAAGGCGTCGGAATCGAAAAGATCAAAGAGATGGTTCTGAAGATCGCTCAGGGCGCTACCGATGTTTTCGTTCAGACTGAAGAAGTTAAGAAACCCGAAATCGACGCTCAGCTCGTAAGCGAAAGCATTGCAGAGCAGCTCGAAAGAAGGGCTCACTTCAGAAAGGCTATGAAGAGAGCAATAGGTCAGGCCATGAAGAGCGGCGCGGAAGGTATCAAGGTCCAGACATCGGGAAGACTCGGCGGTGCAGAAATCGCGAGAACCGAAAGATATCAGGAAGGAAGAACTCCGCTTCATACTCTCAGAGCTAACATCGACTACGGTTTCGCTACGGCAAAAACCAGCTACGGCGTTATCGGTGTAAAGGTTTGGTTGTCCAAAGGCGATTTTACGGCCGAGAGGAAATCCGAACCGAGAAGAAGACAACAGAAAAACAAATAGCGGGTGAATTGCCATGTTAATGCCAAATAAGGTTAAACACAGAAAAATGATGAAGGGCAAGAGAACCGGTCTTGCTACTTCATGCAACAGTATCGATTACGGTGAATTCGCTCTTAAGGCTACGGAATGCGGCTGGATCAACAGCAGACAGATCGAGGCTGCCCGTGTCGCTATCATGAGAGCGGTAAAGAGAGGCGGTCGTATGTGGATCCGCATTTTCCCGGATAAGCCGATTACGAAAAAACCTCTCGAAGTCAGAATGGGTAAGGGAAAAGGTAACCCGGAAGAGTGGGTTTGCGTTATTAAACCCGGCCGCGTCCTTTTCGAGCTTGGCGATGTCGATCCGGAAACTGCAAATGAAGCTTTCCGTCTTGCTTCCCACAAGCTTCCTCTTAGAACAAAAATCATTGGAAAGGGAGATGAACTGAAATGAAAGTTTCTGAATTGAGAGCAAAAACTTTGGCAGAGCTCGAAGCTCAGCTTCTTACCGCCAAAGAAGAACAGTTCAATCTTAGAATGCAGAAGACGATGGGACAGCTTGAGAATCCTTCCCGCATTATGACTGTGAGAAGAGAGATCGCTAAGATCAAAACCATCATTACTGAAAAAAAGAACGGGACTGAGGTGAAATAATGATTAAGGCAAAAAGAATACTTGTCGGCACAGTCGTTTCCGATGCTATGGACAAAACGGTAACGGTTCGCGTAACGCGCCGTTTCAAACACCCTCTTTATAAGAAGGTTGTTACCGCCCGCAAGAAATATCTTGCACACGACGAAGAAAACGCATTCCATGAAGGCGATATCGTCAGAATTCAGGAATGTGCGCCCATCAGCAAAAGAAAGACTTGGTTTGTAAAAGAAAAAATCGGCGAAAGCAGGAGATAGACCATGATACAGGAAATGACAAGACTGGCCGTGGCAGACAACTCCGGTGCCAAAGAAGTTCAGTGCGTTAAGGTTTACGGCGGTTCGAAGATAAGATATGCCGGTGTAGGCGATGTTATCGTCGTAGCTGTAAAAGTCGCTGATCCCAAAGGCAAAATCAAAAAAGGCGACGTGAAAAAGGCTGTCATCGTCCGTCAGAGCAAGGAAGTCCGCAGAGAAGACGGTTCCTATATCCGTTTTGACGACAATGCAGTTGTTATGATCGACGAGAGCTATGAGCCCGTAGGAACGCGTGTTTTCGGCCCTGTTGCCAGAGAACTCCGTGCGAAAGGTTTCATGAAGATAGTTTCTCTCGCTCCGGAAGTATTATAAGAGGTGCTGCAATGGCTAAAATAAAAAAGAATGATATGGTAAAGGTTATTGCCGGAAAAGACAAAGGCAAAACCGGAAAAGTTCTGGAAGTCCTTGTTGCTGAAGACAAAGTTATTGTCGAAGGCGTAAACGTTTACAAGAAACATCAGAAGCAGACTGCTACGAAGGAAGCCGGCATCGTTGACAAAAGCATGCCGATCCACGTTTCCAATGTCGTTGCACTTGATTCGAAGACAGGAGAGCCTACTTCTTTCAGAATGAAAACTCTTGAAGACGGCAAACGCGTCAGAGTCAGCAAGAAAACCGGCGAAACCGTTGAATAGTGGAGAAGAAAATGAACGAAAAGTATAAGAGCAGACTCAGAGCTTTGTATGAAGACGAGATCAAGCCGGCTTTGAAGAACGAGCTTAATGTCGGTGTAATGGCTGTTCCGAAAATCGAAAAGATCGTTGTCAACATGGGTCTCGGCGAAGCAATCGCAAACAAAAAGATTCTTGAGGACGCTGTAAAGGAACTTACGGCCATCACCGGTCAGAAACCCGTTGTCAACAAGGCGAGAAAATCGATCGCTACCTTCAAACTTAGAGAAGGTATGCCTATCGGAACATCGGTAACCTTGCGTAAGGACATTATGTACGATTTCCTCGACCACCTCATCAACATCGCGCTTCCGCGTGTTAAAGACTTCAAAGGTGTTTCGGGAAAAGGTTTCGACGGCAGGGGAAATTACACTCTCGGTATCAAAGAGTTCTTCATTTTCCCGGAAATCGACTTCAATAAAGTTGAAAAATCAAAAGGCTTCAACATCACGATAGTCACCACGGCGACTAACGACAAAGATGCGAAACTTCTTCTCAAGAAGTTCAATATGCCTTTTAACAGTTAATTGTAGGAGGACAGTTTGGCTAAGAAAAGTCTTCGCTTGAAAGCGGAAAGAAAACCGAAATTTGCAGTCAGAGCCTATACTCGTTGCCCTCTTTGCGGCAGGCCGAAGGCTGTTTTCAGAAAGTTTAATATGTGCAGATTGTGCTTCAGAAAACTTGCTAACGAAGGGCTTATCCCCGGTGTTACCAAGTCGAGCTGGTAGTTAAGAGGTGAAATTATGACGATGAATGATTTAGTTTCCAACTATCTTACCAGAGTCAGAAACGCGATCCTTGCAGGCAAGGAAACCGTTTCAGGAATTCCTTCTTCCAAAATTCTTGAGGAAATTTCGAGAGTTCTTAAAGAAGAAGGTTATATCAACGATTACAGAGTCAATGAACTTGACGGTAAGAAAACGATCTCTGTCGATTTGAAATACTATCGCAACAAAAGCGTTATTTCCAATCTTGAAAGAGTAAGTACGACCGGAAGAAGAGTTTACTCCCAGGCTAAGGAGATTCCTTTCGTCCGCGAAGGTCTAGGAATTTCCATCGTAACGACCTCCAAAGGCGTTATGACCGATGCAAAGGCGAGAGAACTCAACGTCGGCGGTGAAATTATTTGTAGAGTTTGGTAACGGAGGGTAAAGTGTCAAGAATAGGAAAAATGCCGATCCAGTTCGGCACAAACGTAAAAGTCTCCGTGAAAGACAATGTTGTTACAGTTCAGGGACCGAAGGCAACATTGGAAAGAGCGATCCATCCTGCTATCAGTGTTGCAGTTGAAGGAAATGAAATCCATGTTACAAGAAAAGACGAAACGGCTGAGAGCAAAGCTCTTCACGGCCTTTCCAGAGTGCTTATCGCGAACATGGTTCACGGTGTGGTCAACGGTTTTTCGAAGACTCTCGAAGTAAAGGGAACCGGATACAAATTTGAGCTTAAGGGTGATAAACTCGGATTTTCTTTAGGTTTTTCTCATCCTGTAGAGATGGTATTACCTAAGGGGATTTCTGCCGAAGTCAACAAGACGAACAATGAAGTTACCCTTACGTCCGCAGACAAAGAGCTTCTCGGCAATTTTGCTGCGACGATCAAAAAACTCCGTCCGGTCGAACCTTACAAAGGAAAAGGTATTTTTTACAAAGATCAGTTTATCAGAAGAAAAGCTGGTAAGGCTGCTGGTAAGTAGTTAGCGGAGGGATTTATGAGACCTGATATTAAAAAAGAGAGAAGAATAAGAAGAAAAGCTGCTATCAGAAAGAAAATTTCCGGTACTCCGGAATGTCCGAGGCTTACTGTCTACAAAAGCAACAGACACATCTATGCTCAGGTTATAGACGATGTTGCAGGCGTAACACTTGCGGCTTCTTCGTCCGATGAGAAAAACTTTGTAAAGCCCGAAGGTGACAAGAAGGCTGTTGCAAAGAAGATCGGCGAATTTATAGCTGAAAGATGCAAGGCAAAAGGTATCGAAGCTGTTGTTTTCGACAGAAACGGTTATCCTTTCCACGGCAGAGTAAAAGCTCTTGCCGATGCTGCAAGGGAAAATGGACTTAAATTCTAAGGAGTAGCTATGAAAGAAATGAATAAACCGGTCAATCCGGAGTCTCTTGAACTCAATGAGAAGCTTGTTTATGTAAACAGAGTTGCAAAAGTTGTCAAGGGCGGTAAAAATTTCAGCTTCGCGGCATTGATGGTCGTCGGTGACGGAAACGGCTCCGTCGGAATCGGTCTCGGTAAGGCTAGAGAAGTTCCGGAAGCGATCAGAAAGGGTGTCGCAAGAGCGAAAAAGAATATCTGCCAGATCAAACTGCTCAGAGGAACAGTTCCTCATGAGATCGTCGGCGAGTACGGCGCAGGAAAAGTCATCCTTCGTCCGGCATCGGCTGGTACCGGTGTTATCGCAGGTTCGGCGGTCAGAGCTGTTCTCGAAGCAGCAGGCGTTACTGATATTCTTTCCAAGAGTATCGGTTCGAACAACCCGCACAACATGGCAAAGGCAACTCTTAATGCTCTTTTGAATGTCGAAGGCATCGAAAGTGTTGAAGCCAAGAGAAATGTCGGTGTTAAAGATTATCAGTTGAAAGGAGAGGAGTAACATAATGCAGCTTCATGAACTTAAAAGACCCGAAGGCCAGAAAGACAGGAAAAGAGTGGGCAGAGGTAACGGCAGCGGTACCGGAAGTACGGCCGGAAGAGGCCACAAAGGTCAGAAAGCACGTTCCGGCGGCGGTGTCAGAAGAGGTTTCGAAGGCGGTACGATGCCTTACAACAGACGAATCCCGAAGAGAGGTTTCTTCAATAAATTCGCTAAGAAAGTCTGTGAAATCAATGTAAGATACCTGAACCAGTTCGAAAACGGCGAAGTTGTCGAACTCGACAAACTTCTTGCTGCAGGGCTTTGCCACGCTAACGACGACATGGTCAAATTCTTCGGTCAGTTCGACCTCGGGAGCAAGGCTTTGACAGTCAAGGCTCACAAATTTACAAAAGGCGCTAAGGAATCCATTGAAAAAGCTGGTGGAAAAGCAGAGGAGATAGAGCTTGATAAGTAAGGCGTTAAAAAACATTTTCAAAATTCCGGATCTCAGAGACAAGGTCATCTTTACCCTGCTGATGCTCGGAGTTTACAGGCTCGGCATATTTGTAACGACGCCCGGCGTAAACCGTTCGGTCATGGAAAAGATCATGTCCACGAAATCGGACGGAACGCTTCTCGGCATGTTCAATATGTTCGGCGGCGGTGCTTTGGAAAACCTTTCGATATTCGCGCTCGGGATCATGCCGTATATCAGTTCCTCGATCGTTATGTCGCTTCTTGCGGTCATCGTTCCTCAGATCGGCGAATGGCAGAAAGAGGGTGAGCAGGGTTACAAAAAGATAACCCAGTGGACAAGATACGGCACGGTTATTCTGTGTCTCGTTCAGGGCTTTATGATGTCGAAATTTCTTGAAAGTCTTACCGGGTCTGCGGGCGAAGTTGTCGTCAACAACCCCGGATGGTTTTTCAGAATTCTGACTGTCATTACCCTGACAGCCGGAACACTTTTCCTTATGTGGCTCGGCGAGCAGATCACTGACCGCGGTATCGGAAACGGTGTTTCGCTCATCATTTTCGCATCGATCGTAGCCCGTTTCCCGAGAATGTTCTTTGATATGGGCAAATACCTTAAAGAAGGAATGATCCAGCCGCATCAGGTCGTTATATTCGTTCTGGTTATGGTCGTTACTTTCGCAGTCATCGTATTTGTAGAAAGTTCGCAGAGAAGAATTCCGGTTCAGTATGCGAGAAGATCGTCAAACGGCGGCGCAAGACAGATCCAGAATTCGCATCTGCCGCTCAGGATCAACGTTTCGGGTGTTATCCCGCCGATTTTTGCAAGCGCGCTTTTAGTTTTCCCTGCTACTGTTTCGAATTTTTTCAACTTCAGCATGGGATCGCTTCAGGCATGGCTCAATCCCGGCGGATGGCTTTACAACCTGCTTTATCTTGCCCTTATAATTTTCTTCGCGTTCTTCTATACTTTCATTCAGTTCAAGACTGACGATGTCGCGGAGAATATCAACAAACAGGGCGGATATATCCCTGGAATAAGACCTGGAAAAGAGACTGTCGCATACATCAACACTGTTCTTTCGAGGATCACGTTCGGCGGAGCTATTTATCTCTGTGCCGTCTGTATGCTTCCGGATCTTCTCAGAAACAAAATGGGTCTTCCGTTCTACATGGGCGGAACGTCGATACTCATCGTCGTAGGTGTTGCTATGGATATGGCTTCCCAGATCGAGAGCTACCTTATCAGCAATAACTATGAAGGTTTCTCTATCGGCGGCAAAGGTTCCCTTATAAAAAGCAGAAGAGGATAGGTTTCCGATGAGTAAGGAAGAAGGCATCATCGTAGAAGGAACGATCATCGACACTCTGCCGAACGCTATGTTCAGGGTGGCTTTGGAAAACGGTCACTCAGTTCTGGCGCACATTTCCGGTAAAATGCGCAAGTATTTTATCCGCATTCTTCCGGGCGACAAAGTGCAGATCGAGCTTTCGCCTTACGATCTGTCGAGAGGAAGGATCGTTCACAGAATGAAAAGCAACAATCCGGCAAACAACGCTAATTCGAATAATTAAGGAGAGAAAGATGAAAGTAAGAGCTTCGGTAAAAAAGATATGCTCAAAATGCAAGATCGTTAAGAGAAAAGGTATTCTCAGAGTTATATGCGAGAACCCTAAGCATAAACAAAAACAAGGTTAATATAGTTGTCGCGAAAAAACAGGAGGTGACACTTGGTTCGTATTGCAGGAATTGATCTTCCAAGGAAGAAGAGAATGGAAATTGCCTTGACGTACGTTTACGGCATCGGCAGAACCAGCGCTCAGAAAATACTTGATGAAGCAGGCATTGACAGAAACATCAAAAGTGATGATGTCGATGAACCGATGGCTATCAAGATCAGAGCCATTATCGATCAGAAATACACGGTCGAAGGTGATCTTAGAAAAGAAACTATTATGAACATCAAAAGATTGATGGATCTCGGAAGCTATAGAGGCCGCAGACACAGAAGAGGTCTTCCGTGCAGAGGTCAGAGAACGCGTACCAACGCGAGAACGAGAAAAGGTCCGCGCCGCAATCTTATGAAAAAGAAAAAATAATAGTTGAAGGAGAAATAATATGGCACCTGAAAAGAAGAAAAGAGTAAAAAAGAATATTCAGACAGGACTCGCTTACATTCAGTGCAGTTTCAACAACACGATCGTTACGATCACTGATGTCAGCGGTAACGTTCTGTCATGGTCGAGCGCAGGTCTCAAAGGCTTCCGCGGCAGCAAGAAGAGCACTCCGTATGCTGCTCAGATGGCTGCTGAAGATGCAGGCAAAAAGGCTCAGGACTACGGTCTCAAAACTTTGAGCGTTTTTGTAAAAGGTCCGGGAAGCGGAAGAGAAGCTGCGATCAGAGGATTCGCAAATATCGGTTACAACGTAACACTTCTTAGAGATATCACTCCGATACCGCACAACGGTTGTCGTCCCAAAAAGAAAAGAAGAGTTTAATTCGTTGGTTAGTGTAAACTTTTAGCTCAAAAGGAGGAAGCTTTGGCTAAGAACAAAGAAGCAAAATGCAAAATTTGCAGAAGAGAAGGTGTAAAACTTTTTCTTAAAGGCGAACGCTGCAATTCCGACAAATGCTCGTTCGACAGAAAACCCTATTCTCCCGGTCTCCACGGACGCGAGAAAAAAAGAGTCACAGAGTACAAAATCCAGCTTCGTGAAAAGCAGAAAACAAAAGCAATGTACGGTATGCTTGAAAGACAGTTCAGTATTTTCTACAAAAGGGCTGATCTGAAGAAAGGTGCTACCGGTGAAAATCTGCTCAGAATGCTTGAATGCAGACTCGACAACGTTGTTTACCGTCTCGGTTTTGCGAACAGCAGAGCTCAGGCTAGACAGCTCATCAACCACAGACATTTTTCTGTCAACGGAAAAGGCACCGATATCCCGTCCTTCATCGTTAAGGAAGGCGACATCATCGCTGTCAAGGAAAGAAGCAGAGACGCTAAGATATTCAAAGAGATCATGGCTGACGAGAACATCGCGGCAAGGATCGCGACTCCGGCATGGTTGGAAGTGAATAAAGACGAAATGAAGGGAAAAGTTATCCGCCTTCCCGAAAGAGAAGATTTACCGCAGGATGTCAAGGAAAATCTCATAGTTGAGCTTTACTCTAAGTAATGGAGGGTTCTGATGTTTAGAGCCAATTGGAAAACATTGATTATGCCGAAAGAAGTCAAAATCGGTGAACAGGGGCAGAACTACTGCCGTTTCATCTGCGAGCCGCTTATGAAAGGATACGGCATAACTTTGGGTAACGCGCTTCGCAGGATCCTTATTTCCAGTCTCCGCGGAGCTGCTGTCATCGGCGTTAAAATAAAAGGCGTCGAGCACGAATTCGCAACGATTCCTGGAATAAAAGAAGACGTTATCGATATCATCCTCAACATCAAACAGATCCGTTTTATTGCTCACGAAGACAAGCTCCACTACCTTGTCCTTAAAAAAAGCGGCAAAGGAACGGTCACGGCAGGTGATATTCAGGAAACGGCTGGACTTACGATCCTCAACAAAGATCTTCCGCTCTTCGAGATGGATGAAGGCGTTGATTTTGAAATGGAACTTCTTGTCGGGATCGGCAGAGGTTATGTTCCATCCGAATCGCACAATCAGGATATCTTCAGCGAAGGCTATATTCCGATAGATTCTTTCTTTTCTCCGGTCGTCAGGGCAAACTACAAAGTTTCCAACGCAAGGGTCAAAAACAGTTTTGATTTCGATAAACTGACTTTCGATCTGGAAACGGACGGTTCGCTTACTCCCCGCGATGCTTTGGCTTATGCGGCCATGATTCTGAGAGAACACACCAAGTTCTTCATCAGTTTCGCAGTCGATGAGTCGGATGACCTCAATTCTTCCGATGTTACCGGTGAAGTCAATATGAACCTTTATAAGACGATCGACGATCTCGACCTCAGCGTAAGATCGAACAACTGTCTTAAAAATGCGGAAATCAAGTATATCGGAGAACTCGTTACGAAGACAGAAGCCGATATGCTTAAAACGAAGAATTTCGGAAGAAAATCTCTTAACGAGATAAAAGTTCTTTTGATGAAGATGGGATTGCATTTCGGAATGGAAATCGAAAATTTCCCGGATGCCAGAATTATTGAACAGATTGAAAAGAATGCAGGGAGCAAACAATGAGACATAAAAAGGCAGGAAGAAAATTAAACAGAAACAGCTCGCATCGCGAGGCTATGCTTTGTAACTTGCTTAATTCACTCGTAAAAAGCGAACGTATACAGACGACTTTGATCAGAGCGAAAGAGCTTCAGAAAATAGCTGACAAAGCAGTTACGCTTGCAAAGAAAAATACGGCTGCTTCCATTACCCAGCTTTCGAAGCTCGTAAAATCGGATAGAGAAATCGTTATCACGAAACTGTTGAAGGAAATCGGACCGAGATTCGCTGCAAGAGAAGGCGGCTACACGAGAATAATCAAACTCGGATTCCGCAGAGGCGATGCAGCTCCGACGGCGATTATCGAATACCTCGGTGCAGATGAATCGGTAAAGAAAAAAGCAAAGAAAGCTGCTCCAAAGGCTGAAGCTCCGGTCGAAGCACCGAAGGAAGAGCCCAAAGCTGAAGAGCCGCAAGCTTAATTCCGTATTTTTGTTTTGATTTTTATGGCTGCTTTCGGGCAGCCATTTTTGTTTGCGGAGTAACTTTTTGAATCTTTCGGAAATCAAAAGATATCTCGCAAAAGCGGGAGTTCAGGCAAATAAAAAATTTTCGCAGAATTTCCTTTTCAATGATGATGTTCTCTGCCGTATCATCGATCTGGTTCCTCTGAACAAAGGTTTTTATGTCGAAATCGGCGGCGGTCTCGGCTCTCTCACCGAAAAAGCGGTTCAGAAAAAACTTGCTCCGCTTACCGTTGCCGATCTTGACGAAAATATGCTGGCTGTTCTCCGCAGCCGTTTTTCTGATTCGGCGGATATTGTTTTTCAGGACGGTGCTAAAATTGATTTTTTGCAGTATTATCAAGGGACTAAAGGTTATGTTTTCGGGAATCTGCCTTATCAGGTAAGTTCTCTGATAATGATGAACACCTGTTTTGAAAGCCGTTATCTTGACGGTGCAGTTTTTCTTCTGCAGAAGGAAGTGGCGCAGAAATTCGCCGCAGCGCCTCAGACACGCGATTTCGGGCCGATCGCCGCTTTGATAAGGCTTGTCGGGCATGCAGACTATGTTTTCAAAGTTCCGCCGGAAGATTTTTATCCCGCTCCGAAAGTCGAAAGCGCTGTTTTGAAAGTTACTTTCAACGACCACAACTTTACGAAGGAAGAACTTTCGGCTTTTGCCGATACGGTGCGGATTCTTTTTTCGAACAGGCGCAAAACTTTGCAGAATGTTTTTAAAATCAACGGGATAAGTGCTGAAAAACTTGACAGTTTCGGCGATATCGCGATGAAGCGCGCTGAGGAACTTGATTGGGAAACTATTCTTAAAATCAATGAAAAAATAGGGAGACGGAAATGATGAAAGTCACTCTTCCAAAGCTCAAAAGCAAAAAGGGAACTGAAAAAATCTCGATGGTCACCTGCTACGACGCATCGTTCGCGCGTCTTGTCGAAAAGGCCGGTATTGATTCCATGTTAGTCGGCGACAGTCTCGGCATGGTGATAAAAGGCGAGGAAAACACTCTCAACGTCTCGATTGAGGAAGTCGCTCACCATGTAAGAGCGGCCAGAAAAGGTGCTCAGGATCCTTTTCTGATTGCAGATATGCCTTTCGGAAGTTACCAGTCTTCGGTTGAACAGGGAATCGAAAGTGCCGTAAAACTCATAAAAGCCGGTGCTGAAGCGGTCAAAGTCGAAGGCGGCAGCGAAGTATGTCCATTGATCTCGAAACTTGTTTCTTTCGGGATTCCGGTCGTTGCCCATGTAGGTCTCACTCCGCAGTATGTGCATGAATTCGGCGGTTTTGCAAAGCGCGGCAAAAGCGAAAAAGAGTGTAAATTCATTCTGGATTCAGCTCTCACCGTCGAAAAAGCGGGTGCAGACATGATCGTTCTTGAAGGGATTCCCGAAACTCTGGCAGCGGACATCACCGGAAAGGTGAAGATTCCCACAATCGGGATCGGCGCAGGAAACGATACTGACGGACAGGTGCTTGTAATTTATGACCTTTTGGGAATGAATGCTGATTTCAATCCGTCATTCCTCAAAAAATATCTTGATCTCGATTCTCTGGTGACGAACGCACTCAAAGAATACAAAAAAGATGTCGTTGATGGAAAATAGGTCCGATCTTTCTTTTCAGCATTTTCAAAGCAGACACGGAAATGTTAAAATCGCATATTCCTGCTTTAAAGCAGAGCGCGAAAAAGCCGTTATTCTTTTTCTCACCGGCAGGGCTGAGTATTTTTTGAAGTACTGTCCTTTTTTTGAGCGGATGAATGAACTTGGTTTCACTGTGTTTTCTCTCGACCACAGAGGGCAGGGGGCAAGCGGCAGGATGCTTGCCGAAAGCGAAAAGGGATATGTCGAAAATTTTGATTTTTATGTCGATGACGCCGAGGATTTTCTCAAAAATATTGTTCTCGAATATGCAAAGAAAAAAGATGTTTTCCTTGTTTCACACTCGATGGGAGGCGCAGTCTCGCTTCTTCTTGCCGCAAGATGCGCGGATCTGTTCAAAAAAATCGTCTTCGTCAGTCCTATGTGGGGTTTGATTTACAGTATGCCCGAAACTTTGGTGAAAATCATCGTGAAAGGTGCATGCCTGCTAGGTTTCAGCAGGTTTTACGCCATCGGAAAAAGTGCCAAAGATTACCTCAAGTCTTTTGAAAAAACTCATCTTACACACAGTTTTGAAAACTATATGCGGCAGCAGAGTTTTGTGACTCAGAACCGCTCTTTCGCACTGGGAGGACCTGCATTTGCGTGGGTAAACGAAAGTATTAAGGCGATGCAAAAACTTCCCGAAGCGGCTAAAAAAGTCAAAGTCCCGGTTCTTTTAGTTCAGGCTGAACACGACACGGTCGTTGACAACAATGCTCAGAATATTGTTGCAACAAATCTTGAAAACTGCCGCAAAACCCTTATCGGAAAAGGGTTTCACGAACTTCTGAACGAAGAAAAAGAAATCTACGAAAAAACTGTTTCGGCGATTTCCGATTTTCTGGTTGGCTAATGTGTCATTCTGAGCGTAAGCGAAGAATCTGAGATCTTTCACTTTTGTTCAAGATGACGCAAACCCTTATTCCATGCACCTTTCGCATCCCTGCGTGATGTGGTTCGCGTCCAGATATTCCTCGAATTTGCGAAGGGCTTCCTGCGTTCCGAGATTCCACTTCGGAGCGATGAGATATTCTGCCGGGGCAGTCGTGAAAAGCCTGAAAAGGACTAAGTCTTTCGGCAGTTTCGCGATGATATCAGCTGTGATTTTGATATATTTTTCGACCGAAAGGAGCGGAAACGGATTTTCGGAATAAATTTTTTCAAGCGGAGTGCAGTTGTGGATCTGCAAATGATGGAGCTTTAAGCCTTTTACGACGGGGCTTTGCGTGCTCTGAAGCACGGTGGCAAGCATATCTTCTTCAGTTTCGCCGGGAAGACCCAAAATTATGTGGGGAGCGACTTTTATTTTTCCTTTTCCGTATTTTTCGACGTTTTCTACCGCTTTGAAATAGCACGCCGCATCGTGGCCGCGGTTTATCCACTTCAAAGAGTTGTCGTTCGTTGACTGAAGCCCTAATTCTATCCAGATCTCATCGATATTTTCCGGCACATTGTCGAGGATCAGATCGATTTCATCTTTGCCTAAATAATCGGGGCGCGTCGAAAAGATCATTGCCACAACACCCTTTATCGATGCGGCTTCGCGGTACATTTTGCTAAGAATTTCCTTGTCGCCGAAAGTGGAAGTCCCGCTTTGAAAATAAGCCGCAAAAAACTTGTTGCCGTAGCGGTTTTTAAGGAAGTTCATGCTTCTTTCAAGCGTCTCCACGCGGTCAGCTTTCGTCATATCGACTGAAACATTGGGTGAAAACGACTCTTTGCGGCAGAAAATGCACTTGTTCCAGGGGCAGTCGAAGCCTGTGCTCATCGAGATTCTGGCGACTCTGCCGCCGAATTTCTGCTTCATGTATCTGTTGAAAGTGAAGATCTTGTCGTCTAACATGATCAAAGGCTTCCGAGGATGAGTTTTGTCTTTTCTGCCTGCTTTTCCGTGACGGAAACGGCATCCTTCAAGTGTTCTTCCGCGCTTTTGAGTCTGTCTTCTTCATCGTAGTGGATCGTGTAGAGGAGATCTCCCGCTTTTACAGGATCTCCGACTTTTTTCGCGAAAACGAAGCCGACAGCCTTGTTTACGCTGTCTTCCTGACGCAGTCTGCCGCCGCCCAAACGGATGAGTGCTTTGCCGAAATCGAGTGCATTTATTTTGCTGATAAATCCGCTTTCAGCTGCCCTGACCTTTTTTCTGAAGCGGCTTTCGGGAAGAAGCGACTGATTTTCCGCGACTTTCGGATCTCCGCCCTGAAGTTCGATTGTTTTAGCGAATCTTTCGAGGACTCTGCCGGTCTGGAGCATTTTTTCGGCCTTCTCTTCGCCTTCTTCGATCGAAGTTGTCATTTTGAAAGTCTTCATCAGGACTGCAGCCATACGGATCGTGAGTTCTGTTACCTGCGGCACGTATTTTCCCTGCATCACGTCTAAGGATTCCTTTATTTCAAGCGCGTTTCCTGTAGCATAGCCAAGCGGCTCATCCATATTGGTGAAAAGAACGTCAACGCTTCTTCCGAAACGCTTTCCGATAGCGCGCATCGTCTTTGCCAGACGTGTCCCCGAAGCGAGATCCTTCATGAATGCGCCTTCGCCTATCTTGATGTCGAGAATGAGGCCGTTTATTCCCTCAGCCAGCTTTTTGCTCATGATCGAAGATGAGATAAGCGGCAGCGATTCGATAGTTCCCGTAACGTCGCGGAGCGCGTAGAGCTTTTTGTCGAGCGGCGCGATCTCAGGAGTCTGCCCGATGAGCGACATTTTGTTTGTCCTTACGATTTTTTTGAAAGACTCTTTGTCGATATTTACTGAAAAACCGGGGATTGATTCGAGTTTATCAAGCGTTCCGCCCGTGTGACCTAGCCCGCGCCCTGAAATCATCGGCACGTAAAAACCGAGTTCTGCAAGAAGCGGAGCGAGAGGGATCGAAATTTTGTCGCCGACGCCTCCGGTCGAATGTTTGTCGACCACAATGCCGTCAAGGTCTGAAAAATCGAGGACTTCGCCGCTGTAGAGCATCTTTTCAGTCCACGTTTCAAGCTCCTCGCTGTTGAGAGAATTGAAAAATACCGCCATAAGCATGGCTGACATCTGATAATCCTTCAAAGTTCCGTCGAGGTAGCTCTGCAGAAAATCGGAAATATCCTCTTTCGAAAGAGCCTTTTTGTCTCTTTTGTCGGCGATAATGTCGTAGAACAGGCGCATGGTTTCCCCCTTTTAAAAATCAAAAACTGTGAATTATACTGAAAAACCGGAAAAAAGAAATCAGAAAACCGTAACGGAGCAGCCTGAAGAGGACGATCCTTTTTTCTGCTCCTTTTTCGGAGTGCATGAACCGTAGTCGCAGTAGCCTTTCCTGCCGTCGGAAGTGGTGCAGTCGTTCCAGTTCTGTGCAGAATCGGCGACTTCAAAGAATCCGTCAGACTCACTGCATTCAGTTTTTCTGCATTCTGAGGCTTTAGGCATATCGGGATCTTCGCCTTCGCAGAATCCCTGCGTGCAGACTTCGTTTTTGACGCAGAACTTTCCTGTGCTGCACGATTTCCCTTCGTTGGCGGCAACTCTGAAGCATTCTCCGTTTTCAGGGTTGCATGAACCTTCGGAACATTCGGAATCGAAATGGGAGCAGTCCTTGAAGTTGATGTCAGTGCATTTTCCGTTCATGCACTGTCTGGCACCTGCACACTGGCTTTCAGGAACTCCGCAGAACGAGCCGTCCGGCATAGGAGAGATCGAACATGATTTTGTTGCTTCGTCACAGGTGAAGTCTTCACATTTGTTGTCTCCGGCGGGACAAGGCAGAGAATCTTCCAGTGTTTCGCAAAAGCCGTCAACGCATGTTTCTTTTCCGTTGCAGAAAACAGAGTCGTCACAGTCGCTGTCGCTGCTGCATGTCTGGATATTAAGCTGCAGAGAAGGGTCGCCAAGGTAGTTCGTTTCATGTTTTATTGTCAGAAGAACGTCTCTGTCCGACCATTCTTCTTTTGTTTTAAAGAGGATCTCGGCCGGAATTTTGTTGTTTATAAGTGCATCGGTGAAAACGGCTCCGTAGGCGAAAATGTCCTGAGAACTCAGATCGTAGTCGCTGAAAATCAGCCCGTAGGAAACCTGAGAAGCTCCGACAACACCGACAGAGATGTTTTTGAGAATTGTATATGCGAGACTTCCTGAAGACTGTATCGAGCCGTTCAGGCAGCTTCCCTGAAAAACAAAGGGGGAATTTGCCTTTACGCTGTTGATAAGTTCATTGTCGACAAAAGTGTCGCTGAAAACTTCGTATTGATATATTTCCGCAATGCCGTTTCCGTTTCTGTCGTTCTGCCAGATTGTTCGTACAGACTGGTTTTCAAGTCCGTGAGCCTGCCAGAAGACAGTACCGAAACCCTGATTCATATTCGCAAGCATGGAGTTGTAAGTAAGTGCATCCTCATCGGTGAATTCGGAAGGGTCTATTCCGCTTTTTTCAACAAGGATTTTAGAGGAAAACGGTTCTTTTACCGATTTGTTCATAAGATATTCGGCAATGTATGCGCCGTCCATTTTCGGAATTCCGAACTGATTGTCCTGATTTTTGTAGTATGAAATTGTTGTAGGAAAGAGTATTTGGCGGCGATATTCGGCTTTTGACGGTTTTTCTTTTATAAATTCAACGGTTCTTGCAAGAATTTTGTCGGCATTCCTGACATTTTTGCCGTAGATCGGGATTCGGCCGACAACAAGTTCAAATTCAAATTCTTCGTTCATGTCGTCGTATTCGCCGTAGATACCGTTGCCGTTGGTGTCTATATCTTCGGAGAGTTCTGCATAAAAAATATCGGTCGGAACATTGTCATAACTCGGTTCATCGGTTACGCAGGGTTTGGTCACCAGCATAGGAACCTCGTCTCCGCTTGGATCAGTTCCGGCAATAATGAGAAGAAAATCATAGTTTTTGTAGACACTCTTCAAGTATTTTCTGATTTTTTTTACACGCTCGACACCTTTCAGTTCACCGCCTTCGTAGTTTTTTTCTGTAGCGATACCGACCGAAAAACCAGATTCCTTTTTGGCTGTAATATAGTTTTCTATTTCTTTAGATTCTGAAAGAAAATATTCTGTCGTCAGAATAAGAAGCGATTTCCCTTTGATGGTGTTTTGCATCGGAAAAAGAGCTCTTTCTTTTGTCGTGACGCGGATCCTGTCTATTTTTACGACCTCTTTCTCACCTGCCGGGATCAGCGGGTAAAAATCAAACGAAAAGAGCTTTTTATCCCGTTTGAACGATGGTTTCCTGTCAAATGTGAACTTCGAAAGCGATGGCAGTATCCTTTTTTCTGCCGGGATCACTTTTTTGACCTCGCGCATATCGCTCAGCCGGTAAATTGCACCGCCCTTTTTCAATGGAGCTTCGAGCGTTATTTTGTGCTTTTTGAGTATCTCGACTTTGACGACTTCGCTGCCGAAAACCATCTTTTTGAAAGGAAGAACGGTTTCTTCGCCTGTTCCGTCAAGATCAAAACCTTCGATAGCAGGAACGGTAAAGCCGTTTTTAACATCAAAAGTTGCTTCGGGGACGTCAATTTCCATCGTGTCTGCGAAAATATCTGCAAAAAACAATGCCAAAATCAAAAGCGGGAGAGATTTTTTTATCATCTGCGACTCCTTTAAAGTATTTTAAGCCAGCTTTTTTTCAAAGCGGCCGTTGTTCTCGGAAAACCCCATTTTCAGGAG
Source organism: uncultured bacterium (assembly GCA_905235605.1). Taxonomy (GTDB): domain Bacteria; phylum UBP6; class UBA1177; order UBA1177; family UBA1177; genus UBA1177. Next base: position 21,507 of record CAJOMF010000009.1, on the reverse strand, counting down.
ATATTTGCGGTGTGTTTCGGAATTTGTATTCGCAAAAATAGCCGGAATATGCTGCGAAGCAAGGTAGGCATAAAGATATTTTCCTGCCGAACAGTCGCGGTAAACAGGCGTAGTGTAGTCGATTTTCACGTCGATTGAACCGTCGTGATCAGCATTTCCCAAAAGGATCCCGGCTGCGTCAGTGCCGTAGCAGACGAGGTATGCGCGGTCACACTGCGGATTTTTGCCGGCTTCGGGAAAAAACTTTCTGATGTCTTCTTCATAAAGACCGAAAAAGTGGCTGATAAGAGCGTTGTCGGGACGGACTTTTATCACCGAATACTCTTTTTTGTTCCTGAAAAGTTTTATCAGATTGTAAATGTTGATGAGCGCCAGGCAGAAATTCATCGCGGCGGTCGGATAAGACTGAATCATCAGCGCGTAACCTGTAAATATCAGGCTGCCGACAGTGTTGATGAAGCGCAGCTTGACGACGGAAGTCATCAGCATCGAAATAAGGACCAGCGCGGAACCGATGTAGCCGATCGCTTCGATTATAACTTTTGAATCCATTTTTCCCTCCAGAAAACAACCGCCTTTATCGTAAAAATACGCGGCGGAAAGGCAAATTTTATAAAAAGTCGGAATCAAATTTTTTTCTGCTAAAATGCCGTGTTTTTTGAAAGGAGGATCTCATGGTCAAATTCATCGGCGCACACGTTTCGGCGGCGGGCGGAGTCGAAAACGCTCCGAAAAACGCGGCTGACATCAACGCTACGGCTTTCGCTCTCTTCACTAAAAACCAGAAACAGTGGTTCGCTCCGGCTCTTTCCGCTGCTTCGATTGAGGCTTTCAAAAAAAATTGTCAGGAACTCGGTTTTGCGGCAAATGCAATTCTTCCGCACGACAGCTATCTCATAAATCTCGGGCATCCTGCTGATGAAGGGCTTCAGAAATCACGGACGTCATTCACTGACGAGATGAAACGCTGCGAAATATTAGGGCTCGACAGACTCAACTTCCACCCCGGAAGCCATCTCCGCGAAATTACCGAAAGCGAGTGCCTTTCAAAAATCGCCGAATCGATAAATATAGCGCTCGATAAGACAAAAGGTGTCACTGCAGTCATCGAAAACACGGCGGGACAAGGCTCGAATGTCGGATACAGATTCGAGCATCTGGCTGAAATCATTGATAAAGTTGAAGACAAGTCGCGTGTCGGGATCTGCATCGATACCTGCCACGCCTTCGCAGCCGGATACGATCTCACGACACCTGCTGCCTGCGAAAAAACTTTTGCAGAACTCGATAAAACCGTGGGACTCAGATATCTTTGCGGAATGCACTTCAACGACGCGAAAAAAATGCTCGGAAGCAAGGTCGACAGGCATGAAACGTTAGGTAACGGCGCAATCGGGCTTGACTGCTTCAAATGGCTCATAGAACAGTCTTTCACCGACAATATCCCTCTGATTCTGGAGACTCCGGAACCTGAAAAGTGGCCGGCTGAAATAGAACTGCTCAAAAGTTTTGTCAAACAGGAGGACAAATGAGACTTCTCGTAACGATCCTTTCGCGTCAGACCGTCGTTCAGGCTTCTCTTATCCGCGAAGCTGCTCCCGATGTCATAATTTTTGTTTCGACCGTGATGGCGCAGGAAAACGACTGGCACAAAAACATTCCGGTTTTAGTGAAGCGTGAAAACGGCGAAGACATCAAATATATCAATGTTTTTATTGAGAAAAATATGAATCTTGGCGCGATCATCGAGATGCTCAAACGGCATGTCCGAAGCGTTTTCGACGAATACAAAATCACCGGGATCTACTGCGATGCCTCCTGCGGAAAAGGGATCCACAGGATCGTTTTCGCCGAGTATCTCAAGCGTTTTGCAGAAAAGCAGGATCTCGATTTTTTCCTCGTCTATTTCGATCTCGATACGCGCCAGATAAATAAGATCGCGATAAAGGAGCAGTCTTTCCGCGAGTACAGATCATCTGTTTCGATCGACTGGCACCTGAAGGAGCGTCTCACGCTTTACGGCGCGGAACTCACCGATTTTCTGACCATTTACAATACGGGCGAAAACTATTTTGCCGAAAACGGAGAGCAGTTTGAAGAGCTTTACGATAATTTGTGCAACTCCATGAATTTACGGGCGTTTTTCTCTTCCTACGACAACATGAAAACGATAATCGACCTAAAAAACGAACTTCACGAATTCATGGTAAAAAACAACCGCGAAGAGCAGATCGACAAGTTCCTGCAGCGCATTTTCGGCGTCATGCCGCACCTGCGACCGGAAATAAACGATGCGAAAAACGAGATCAGGCGGAAACTCACCGCGTTTTTTGACGAAATGAGTTCAAGAAAAGAGCTCCGTTCGTTTTCCGATTCGTTTGATTTCAGAACGACTCTCGCGTCATACCAGAAAAAATTCAACGCCGAGATGCCGGAAACCGTCATCGGAAAGATCCTTCCTCTTGCCGGAGATGTCAACAAAGCCGACCTCAAAAGTGATGTCCAGCACTTTTTAGATGTCCTTTTTTCGAAAATTTCGGAAAAGATCACCTCTCTTGCCGACGTGCAGAATGTCGAAGTCTCCGCGGCCGTCTTCAACCGCTTCAAACAGAAATATGTCCGCGAAATCGAGCGCGAAAGCACACTCAACACCCGCTCGCAGATATCGATAATCTTTGAAAAACTGATAAGTTACGCCGTTTACCGCGCGATAGAAAAGTATCCGCTCCTCAAGGAATCCATCGCCTCGGTCTATCAGAACGTAAAACTCAGCGGCAAAGCGAGTTCTCTCATCGAGATCGATACTCTCGTCGTCTTCAGAAACGGTTATCTCCACATTCTGGAAGCAAAAAGCTCGCACGTCTCGAACAAAGACCTCAATTCGCGCATCCTCGTCATGAAAAAATATCTCGGCGAAAGCGTCGGAATGGACATCGTCTTCCCCTTCACCGCCCGCGACATCGAACTTTTCAAAGAAAAAAACGACCCCTTCATCCGTAAATTCTACAGCAAAGGGCTGAAATCGGCGGCCGGCTGGGGCACTTTCTTCGCAACTACCGACAAGGAGATCACCCCGATCGACAAGATCGCAGGGAGACTGCTTGATCTCGCTACGAAATACAGCTAAATTGCTGTAAAAAATCCGCTTTTTATTGTTGTTGTTTATTTTCTGCTTCGATTATTTTCTTTACTGCTTTGTCGAAATCCGATTCTATCGGCTGGGTTTTGTTAAAAATCTCATATTCGCCTAAAGCCTTTTCCAATGCCTGCTGATGAGAAATTTTTCCGTTATCCTTCAATATTTTGTATTGTCTGAATTCCAAAAAGGCATTGACGCTTTTTTCAAATTCGTTCATCGTAAAAACATTTTCCCGCTCTATCAGATCTTCGATATAATCGAAATATCCCGTTACAGCACGTTCCAACTGGTGAATCTGCTGGTCGCTCAGATAGTTTTTTGCGATGTAAACGTCAGATTTCAGAATCCTGCCGTCGGGAGCGTTTTTCCAAGTCGTAAGTCCCATGTGTTCTTTCGTATGATCTGTTGCATTATAGACAATCTCCGCGGCAGTGTGGTTCGTGATGGCATAATGAAATTTGTTCTGTATCGTCGCGTAAAAATGGTATGCGGTTTCGGAATCTTCCGTGTAATCGATGCTGCATTCTGCAAAAATATCCGTGATCTGCTGCCAGATGCGCCTTTCGCTCGCACGGATGGAGCGGACCCGCTCCAGCAATTCCCTGAAGTAGTCTTTGCCAAAAACGGTTTTAGCCTGTTTCAGCCTGTCATCGTCAAGCACAAAACCTTTGATCATGTATTCTTTGAGAATTTTTGTCGCCCAGATACGGAACTTCGTGGCTTTTTTTGAGTTGACTCGATAACCGACTGAAATGATGACATCGAGGTTGTAGAAAACAGGAGTCCTCTTTACCTGACGGCCTCCTTCATTTTGAACTATTTCCAATTTGGAAACAGTTGCCTCTTTATCCAATTCACCGACTTCATAGATGTTTGACAGATGTTTGGATATGTCCGGAACATTCACATCAAACAGCTCCGCCATTGATTTTTGCGTGATCCACAAAGTTTCATCCTTAATGTAGGCGTTGACTGATACCTCGCCTTCATCGGAATGGTAAAGAACCAAATCCAACTGCTTTTTGAAATCATTCATTTTTTCCTCCTTTTTCAGATCTATTCTTTTTCTGGTTTCTGATCCATTCTATCTTCAAGGAAACTTCGGTTTATTTTGATTTGTTTTTCAATATCTTCCGGTTTCGGCAGTGCAAGTTCGTATTTTGAGGCAAATATCTGCTTTGCATCGTTCAGAGGAATATTCTTGCAGCCTCATTTTTGACACGCAGCAGCATTCTGTAATGACTCCATGTCAATTCGGGACGCAGTGAATCCCGAATTTGAAAAGTGAGATAAAATTGCCTGATTTTTCTCAATTCCCGGACATCAAAACCTTTGCCGAAGTCGCTCGTAAGTTTCTTTGAAAGTTCTTCGAGAACAGCTTTTCCGTATTCTGCCCGCTTGTTGCCGTTCTGCTCATCTTCCACAATCAGTTTGCCGATGTTCCAATAGGCAGAAACCATCGCAAAATTCACGGCTCTGTACGATGAAATCCGTGCGTTTGCCAGAATGTTTCTAATGTTAAGATAGAGATCTGCGAAATCTTTGTTCATGTTATTTCCTAAAATATCTTTTTAAAAAGCGAAAAACACTATGAAATTATATCTGTAAAATTTAAAATATCAAGTGTAATATGGAAATAAATTTATTGCCGATTCAAATAAGTGTGTGGTTGAAGTAGGATTATTGAATCTGTCATGCAAAATCTAGAATTTGTTTCCAATAATTTCTTCAGGGAAAAGTCTTCCTGAAACTCACTCCTGCACTTCGCTGTTCACTTTTTCAGCCACTTTTTTGACTAAGTAGTCAGGCGGGACTTCAAGGGCGTTTGCGATTTTGAAAATTGTCGAGATTTTGGGTTCACGTTGTGCGGTTTCGAGTCGTCCGATGATCACGGTCTGGGAAAAACAGCGGTTTGCGACTTGATCCTGAGACAACTTTTTTTCTTTCCTGATTTCTTTGATGGTCAAGGCGAATGCTGTTTTGAGATCCAATGGCGACTCCGCAAAAAACTTAAAATTTTTAAACGATAGACATTTACAAATTTATAACCCTGTGGTTATAAAAAATTACTTTTTGGAGACTAAAAATTAACAACACTGTTAGCTAACAATTCTGTTAGCTGTTTGATTAGTGTTTTGAGATCTTAATTAATTATTTAGGAGAAAAAGATGAGTAAACAAGAAGCAATTAAAAACGCGTTGACTACAGTAAAATCACATGGTTATGAAGTTCCGGCTGAGGTTCTGAAATCAGTTTCCGAGCTTGACAACCCAAATTACAGAGTTGCAGTTGTAGGAAAATTCCAGGTCGGAAAATCAACTTTGGTCAACAATGTGTTTCTTGGCGGCAACAAGCTGCTTGCCGAAGGTCGCGGAGTATGCACCACAGCTTTGGCTACCGACATTGAATACGGCAACGAACCTTCGCTTCAGGTCTATCGCTGGAAAGATGAGACTCATACCGAAGAAGAGGCGGAACCAAGAAAAGTCAATCCGACTCCGGAAGATGTCGATAGCGTTACTGCCAGCAAGACGATGGACACCAGAAACGAGCTTGCAAAGCGGGTTTCGCGTGTAAAAATCACAGAGCCTAATGATGCCCTTGAAGGTTTTACAATCATCGACACTCCAGGGCTTGACGACCCCAACAGGGAGCTCCTTTTAAATACGACATACCGCATTATTCCTAAATCTGACGTGGCTTTGCTTGTCGTCGAATGTCGTTCTCTTGACGCGGTGGAAAAGGAGCTTCTTAGAAACAGTCTGATCGGTCAGGGAATTTCAAAGGTTATGATTCTTGTCTCATACAAGCCGAACAACGATATGGATGCAGAACAGCGCGCAGGTATTGTAGCCAATATCAAGGCGGAGCTTGCATCTATCGGCAGAAGCGATATTCCGGTCGAAATCTACTGCTACGACAAGTCGGTCGAGGATATTCTCTGTGATGTTTCCGAAATTCGTATGGCTATCCGTTCGTATCTTGAAAAGAACGCTCTGCCTGGCCGTGAGGAGCGTGTCACTCATATCGTCCGCAAAATGCTCAGCGACTATCTGCTTAAAATTGCTACGGAAATCAAAATGGCGGAAACAAGCGAAACTGAAAAAGCAGACTTCACCAACAGGCTCAATGAAGAGGAGAAAAAGTTTAAGTCTGAAAGCCGACGTGTTTTCGACAGAATGTCTTCCGAAATGCTTAATATCGAAAATGATGTCGTCACTCGTTCTAATAATGTTGTAGACTCAGTTTTCAAGGATTTTTACTCATCGCTTGAAAAAGCTGAAAATGCCTCCGAACTGCAGTCGATTGTTTCAAATGCGGATGTAGACCTTAAAATCAAGTTGACTGAAAAGATGGCGGAAGTCGGAGTGGAAATGCATCGCAAGATTCAGCTGATGATGGACCGTTATGCTCTCGAGATAGAGGGCGTTTCTGAAAACATGAGCATTTTCTTCAAGGATGAGCTTGGAATAAAAGGATCGTTTATTATGAAGATTCCGTCGTTTGTATGGACACTCCTTGACATTGTCGGCTTAGACATACTTCTTCCAGGTGGAGTTATTATTGCAACAATCGCAACCATCCTTATACATATATTCCCAGCTCCGACTCTTGGGGCACTTGCAGCAAAAACGATTGTTCTCAAACAGCTCAAAACCAACCTTGATGAAGCCAAAGTAACAATCAAGCAGAATATTCAGACTCAGCTTCATGAAAATTTCCAGAATGCATGCGATAAAATCAAGCGCGCCGTCGAAGATAACAACGTCCAGCATATTGAAGCAGTCCGCACTGCTGCAGCAAATGCAAGCAGTGAAACTTCATCAAATCTCATGGTTCTCAAGTCGGCGAAAGAAGATCTTGAGAGAGCTCTTGCGGCATTGAACTAATTATAGACAAAGGAGGAAAATATGAGCGACATAAAGACAAGGCTTTCAGAAATAATTGCAGACCGTTCGTGCAGAGCGGAAAAAATCAGTGGAGAACTTAAAAAATGGAACGAAATCCGTCTCCAGATCAAAGGAACGCTTGACAAATTCCGCAGGGCGGAAGAGCACAATCCGGATCTTTCTTCGGAATATTCCTCGGTGCTTGATCAGGCTCTTCGCAAGATAAGCGGTGTTATCGCTGACTATGAGCGTGAGCTTACGCGTTTTGAGCGCAAATCGCTCTGTATCGGCATCGGCGGGCAGGCAAGAGTCGGAAAAAGTACATTTCTGCAATCTGTAACGGGGCTCGGCGAAGACCAGATTCCGACTTCAGACAAGTTTTTTACTACGGCAATTCGCAGCCGCATTGAAAACAGCCGTGAAGGAGTTGCAATCGCCGATTTTCATTCGGAGGAGAGCTTCCTGAGCGATGTGATTCATCCGATTTGCGACAAACTTCATATAGCAAAGCCATATTCGCTGGATGAGTTCAGAAGAGAGGAGCTTTCCATTTCTCCTGATGAATCTCGCACCCAGGAAAACGACGACCTTCTAAAACGTCTTAAAGACGCACAGTCGGGACTTGACAGCTACAAGCGTTTCCTCAATGGAAAAGTCGGCGAACGTATAGAATTGAACGACTTGCGTCCTTATGTCGCTTATCCTGAGAACGGGCTGAAAGCAGGGCCTTACCTTGCCGTAAGAAACCTTTTGATCAGAGCTCCGTTCCCTTCGACCGATGTCACGCAACTTGAAGTGGTAGACCTTCCGGGACTCGGAGAGGCCGGAATCGATATTGCCAAGATACAGACTAAGGGCATGGAAAACATTTGTGATATCACTTTGATGATGAAGCGTCCGACAGATACTAACGTAGAGTGGACTCGCACTGATTCCAACGCTCTCGACGCAATGAGCGCGGCTGTTCCGCTCCTCAAGGACCAGACGAAATATACAGTAATTCTTGCCAATGTCGGACACGCTGACAATCAACGTGCCGAAGCGTGCATCAAGTCGATCAGGGACAATTTGAAGCGTCCGTTTAAAATTGTTTCGTGCGACGCAAAAAACCGCGATTCGATAAAAAGCGACACTATGCCGGAAATTTTGAATTTTCTTGCAGAAAACCTTCCGATAATCGACAACGCAATTATAGACGGACTCAACAGGAATGCTTCGGCGGCGCGTGAATCCATAAAAAGCGATATCGACCGCATAAGAAAATGTTGCAGTGAGATATGCGGCGGCTCCAAGCAAGGCTACGACTTTTACCACGACATTCATGACAAGCTGGCGGAAGTTCTGGAAGGGATCCGCGAAACAATGAAGGCGAAAACGTTAAAACCCGATATGGAATGGGAAAATGAAGTCGATAGGATTCGCGAAGAAGTAAAAAAATGGATTAACAATGGCTGTGGGTATGGCTCTGAAAATGATCTTAAAGATGCCATTACAAAAGAAATACGCCTCAAACACTCACAACCGGCAGACGTAATCAACGGATGCAGGACGAAATTCCGCGAAGAGTGGGAGAAAATGGATCTTCACCTTGAAAAGAGAATTGCCAAAATGCTGTGCGATATAATGAATTCCATGAAAGATGTCCTCAATTCATTTGTTCCCGAGAGAAAAGACAACGAATTGAGTAGCGTAAGAAAGCAGATTATGGATTTTGCCGACAGAATGGATTCAAGAGGCGAACATGGCGAAGAGGAGGCGCTTGCTTCGCTTTCAAACACTCTAAGGCGCATCGCCAAGTTCGATTTGCAGTTCCGTTTCCATCTTGAGCCGATGCTTCAGGCTGCCACCAGGCTTCTTCTTGCCAACGAGCTGCCGACTACCAATGATGTCAATGCAGCTCCAGAGCTGTTTGAGGAACTGAAGAAAAAGCTTCTTCGCGCAGCAGACGACTATGCCGACGGAATGAAGAAGTCAAGCTCGCTTTCCAGTGCTGCGATAGAAAAGAAGATAAGGCTTCTTAAACAGTCTGGAATCAGCGAAATAATGGCAAAAGATATTGCGGCAATGCTTGAACAGACTGCAAGCTCCGCCCAGAGTTTCTGTCCCGCTCGTATTTTTGCATCGGTCATCGAAACCTTTGAAGACGCCTTCATCCGCTCTAAGGATACTGAAAAGGCAATCAGCGTAATTGCAAGGGAGTGGAACAACGAGCTCAGACCGACTCCAGACGAAAAGACTCGCCTTACGAACGAAGCGATCGGTTCGCTCCGTTCTCTCAAAATTTAATTTATAGGAAGAATCTCAATGAAAAATAAATCACAGTGGTATGAGCAGAAGCGCAACGAGCTCATCGGGCTTCTCAATGAAACTTCGACTCTTAAAATTCCGGAGAAATATGCACAGGAACTTGCTGCATCCGCAAAAAAATGTCTTGAAAACTCGTTTGATATAGCTCTTATCGGCGAATTTCAGGGCGGCAAATCGACTACGTTCAACGCTCTTTGCGACGGGCGTGATATCTCTCCGCGCGGACTCGGCGGCGGCGGAATAAAGACCTCTGCTGCTGCAATTTCAGCTCAGAATATTGCAGACAACGAAACAAAGGAAGGGCTTTCAGAATGGGCTGAAGTCACTTTCAAGACTCCATACGCGCTGGCTTTGGGAATGCACGGCATTCTTGGAGTCAAGCTTGCTGACAACAGCAACTTCCGCGCATTGTCTCAGATGAAGGACGATGATTTTAATATTCCTGAAAGTTTCGCGTCTCTCTTCAACATTGAAGACAACAGACATTTGCAGTTTGCAAAGGAAGCTATCGCCAGCACTTGGCATGAATGGGAACAGGACAGAGCGAAATTTTCTGAGGACGAGCTCGACCAGCTGCGCATCTCCACGCTTGTAACCAGATTTTACGGGACTCCCGAATACAAAAAAATGATTCAAAAAACTGTGCTTCCGATAGACAAGTTCCAAAATCTTGTCGCGTTTCCTAAAGATTGGGCAATCCGTTGGGGTAACGGAGCTGACGCATCCTTCAACATTGAAGAAATCTCCTTCGTATTCCTGGATTCCGTTCTTGTCAGGCTGCATTCGGAGAACCTTGAGAGAATCGGATGCCGTATAACCGACTGTCCGGGGCTTTTTGCAAACGCTTACGACACCAATGTGGCAATGAAGACAATACATGCTTCCGACGGCATCTGGTATCTCATCAACGGAGAAAAGCAGATAGGCGAAAAGGATCTTAAGATTATCAAGACGATAAACAACATGGGAATGAAGGATAAAATCAATGCGACATGCAACCTCAAGGGACCGCACGAGCAGAAGATAAATGAAGTCATGCCGGTAACGAAGCAGACGCTGCAGAATGCCGGATATTCCGTAGAGCTCTTCCCATACAATGCACGTCTTGCATTTCTTGCAACACAAGGAAAGCTAATACTTGAACACCCGGAAAAATTCTCCGAAAAGGACAAGGAGTGCATGATTGTCGATGCCAAGCCTAAAGCAGGAACCGAACCTGATCCTAAGAAAATGTGGGTCAAAATGGTAAACAGGCTCGGAGGAAGCACTGAACTTGAGAATCTTGAAGAGATATCCTTGCTTGACGAGGATTCCGTAGCGGAAGTCAGGAATGCAAGTTACCTTGACGATATTCTCGGTCGTCTTGAACATGACGTCATAGAAAAGAAGGCTAAAAGCATACTTATTGACAACGGTTCGAAGCGCGCCGCCGGTGCGCTCTTGCAGTATGAAGGCGACCTTGAAGCAATAGAAACTGCGGCAAAGCAGCATGAAGACGAGGCTCTTGCAAAACTTGACGAAGCCAAGAAGGAGCTTGATGACTTTATTGCTGAAATAAACAATAGGTTGAAAAGGTCTCCGTTTGTGGCTGACAAAAAGGTTTATGCCAAGCAGATTGCGAATGAAATGGTCCGGCTTCTATTTGAAGGCGACGAGCTTGCACAAGAGTTTGCAGCCGATGTCGCTTATGTACTGGCAATAAAAGTTGTCAGAAAAGATTATAACTTCGATAAGGATAAGTTTGCTAAACAAATTAAGGAAATTATAACTCCATGCTTTGCAGAAATATATAAGGAAGCTACAATAAAAACTCTGGAGAAATGGAAAAGCTCCAATGACGGAACCTTTCAGAACATGAAGCATCAGGTGGAAAATTTCTGCAACGACATTCAGACATTATGGCGGGATCGTAAAATGGACTCAAATATCCTCCTGCAAAAGCTCGATTTTACAGCTCTTGACGATGCAAAAATCATGGAATTTGTAAGTGCTAATATATCTGACAAGATCTTTGCTTCGAATACTGATCTTTCAAAAATAGCCGAAGATTCGAGATATGGTCTTGGTTCTGTTTTGCTTGAACTTATAGGCGGCTTTATATTAGGCGCTCTTTCAGGAATCATTGCTGCGTTCCTTTTAGGACCGGCAGGATGGATTGCAGCAACGCTGGGATTGTTAGGTAAAATGATTTATGATAACACCAGAAGTGAGGAGGAAGTGCAACGTAAATATGAAGAGGAGGTGAAAAAAGTTTGGGACAAGCTCTACCCGGATATTTTGAAAACGATGCTTGATTTCTTTAATTCTTATGAAAGAAGACAAGAGTTCGCCAAACCTTACGAAACATTCTTTTCTGAAATTCAGGTGGATCTTGCGAACAATATCAAAGACTCCCTTGACAAGATTGCCGCTGATTTCAACAAGGAACGTTACATACCGGCTCAGACCGAGGTCAGGAAATCCCAGGAAGAAAAGGATCTCATCGCGGCTGAAAACAACAGAATACGTACGACAGAGATTGAGCCTCTGAGAAAGAAAATCCAGGAATTCGAAAAGAGGGCGACATCCGAATTATGAGTCATGCCCCTTCTGTAAACCCCGACATCGACGGCGTGCTCAAAGTCGCCGTCGTCGGGGAATTTCAAATAGGAAAATCTACTTTGATCAACTGCATTCTGATGCAGAACAAAGCCGAGACTGGACAGCGGGGCGGCGGCATTTCCACAACGCATAAAAACAGCAGTTATTCTCTCCAGGGACGCTTTGAAATCATCGACACCCCTGGTTTTAACGCCGGTGACAGTGATGACGAAACAGCGGAACAGGCAATAAAGGAAGCCGAGGTCGTGCTGGTGGTAAAAAGCCGAAAACAGCTGGACGATACATACCGCACGATTATCCGCAGAATCAAGGATAAGAGAGCGCTTTTCCTGTTCAACTGCTCGAACACGGAATGTTGGAGCCCGGATGACGACAACAACAGTGAAATTTGCGAAATAATCGGACATCAGCTGAAAAACGAGGCTTTGGACAAGCCGTTCGTTCCGATAAACGGCAAAATCGTTACTCCTGTAAACATTTTGTGGGCGAGCTTCGGGCTTAATCTGACAGATGAAAATGACAGCAAAAAGATAAGCCGCTATCTTCTGAACGAGGAGATTTGCGAATCTCGTGACGACACCGTTTTGCGGCAGGCGGCATTTTCAAAGAGCGGTTTTGCAGAAATTCAGGATTACATCGAAAATCTGCCGCTCAACCTTTTGTTGCACGCCCTTCAGAACAGTGACAAGCTGGCGTCAGATTTTGCCGACACTTTTTGTGATAAATTTTTTGAACTTGTCAGCAGGTAAGGAGGATGTATGACTAAACGTTACCGTGTTGTTACAGATGCCAGCGTATGGGGGGACAAGACGGCGGATATTGTATTTTATACGCCTGAAGAGATTGACAACTTCATATCGGATTTTAAACAGCGTATCGATGTTGTCAGCAGAAGCATTGACGGCCGCCTCGATTCACTCAACTCTCGCATTGATACGAATGCCGCCGATTTAAAAAGGGATTTGGCGAGTTTAGTTCAAAAAACGAACGAAATTCCAAAACTTTCCGAAAGAATCAACGGCATTTGCAAGAACGATATTCCGAAATTGAATGACGCCTTACGCTCTTATGTCCAGAGTGAAATGTTAAAGATCAAAAATTTGCCGCATGAGTGCAAGGAGGTGCTTGCACCTTTTATGAAAAGCCAGATAGACCCATATTTCAAGACCTTTTCAATCGAAGCAGCAAGGCTTTTGGAGCAAAAGCGGGAGTTCGAGGAACAATCGCGCAAAATTCTGGACGACATGACAGCAAAGATGCAGGAATTTGAAAATCCGTTGCAGACTTTGGCGGAAATCAAAGTCCAAAAACAGGAATTCGAGAAGCAAAAACAAGAGTTCGAACAGCAGCAGCAAAAAGTTTTTGAAGACGTTAAATCCCTCAAAACAAAGAACTGGATTCTGAGTGCGGCTGTGATAGTGCTGGCAGTTATTGTTTGTGCGAAACTGTTCTTCTGACGAAGACTGGGCGAGGGAACAGATCGATTTGTGCAGCGAGTGAGCTGAAAACCACATAAATTTTGGAGGAAAAATGACAGATTCGGTTTTGCGTCAAGAAGAGATGGAGGACATAAAAAGAGTTGTGAAAGATGACGAAATTCAGTTCGGTGATGTCGTCGGAGTCCACAGAATGGACGGGCTTTACGACCATTACGGAATTTACACCGGAAACGGCGGAATGATCCACTACGCTGATCCTTCGGGCGACTGGGGAAAGAATATTGTTGTCCACAGAACAACAGTAGATGCCTTCAAAGAGGATTCGGAATATCTTTTCGTCATTGATTTCGACAAATTTGTTAAAAAACACGGGATTTCCATCTTCGATATAATCACTCCTGACGGCATAAATGTGCAAAAACTGTTTGCAGCACTGCTCAGAAACAGCAACTATTATCACCTTTATACACAGGAAGAGACGGTTAAGCGTGCCGAAAGCCGCCTTGGAGAAAGGAGTTACAACATCGCGACAAATAACTGCGAACATTTTGCAATTTGGTGCAAGACCGGAGTCAGCGAATCGACGCAGGTTGAAAACTTTCTTCAAATGATCAGAGAAATCAGAATCTGATTGCCTGACACATTTTAATATGCGGGCAAGCTGCCCGCGCTCCGGCAAATCGAGAATATAAACTCCTTTCTGTAAAATAAACTACACCTCAATTTCAGCCCCGAAAAAGTGTTGACTTTTGCTTGTTTCAGGTCGGAAAAAATGCGCAAAATCTTAAAATAGTGACTTTTGGTGGTAACACTACCACCTTGTTTGGTGGTACGCTTACCACCTGATTGGAGAGTTTTCATGACTCCGTCTGTATAAATCCGCTAAATCCAGCTCTTAAAAGTGCAAAAAATGGCTAAGTGATAAATTGCTATTGCCTGCAAAAGCACTATGATTGCCCGTTTTTAAGTTTTTTGAACTAATTTTTCGGGAGGGATTCATGAAATTCAACGGCAAAGAGTACAAAAATTTCGTTTCGGCTTTCGACGAGTCGAATCTTTTCACACATTTCGCTCCGAGAAAGACTCCGAACTTCATGCCGCGCGGCAAAAGCAAGGTAAAGACGCTCGACGAAGTTATCGAAATTCTGAATGACGGCGATGTGATCAGCTATCCGCACTATTACAGAACAGGCGACAGAGGCCTTGAAGCGGTCGTTTCAAAGCTCCGCGAGCACGGCAAAAGAAACATCGTTCTTTACGGAAACGCGATCTTCGACCACACAGATCCGTGGCTTTATGAAGCATTTAAAGACGGAATAATTACAGGTATTTACGGCAATATCTACAGGGCTATGGGAAACCACCTCGTAGCCGGCGACCTTCTTCCGTGGGTCGGCGTAGGCTTAAGCCACGGCAACAGAGTCCGCAAGCTCCAGGTCGGCGAAGTTCACGTAAAACTTGCTTTCCTGCCTGTTCCGATGGCTGACATTCACGGAAACGCAAACGGCGTCATGGGAAATCCCGACGAATACTGCGGACCGCTCGGTCTGGCTACTGCCGATGCAGAATATGCTGACTACACCTGCCTTCTCGCGGGAACGGTTTCGGAAGAGACTCTTATCCCCGCTGAGATCACGATGGAACTCACCGATTTCGTCGTTCCTATGGAAAAACCGGGACTTTCCGAGGGTATCGGCTCGGGAACACTTGATTTTGAGAAGATCCGTTCCAACAAGTTCAACGCGCAGATCGCAGAGAACGTCACGAACATCATGAAGGCTGCGGGCGTCATGAAAGACGGCTTCGCTTTCCAGGTCGGAAGCGGCGCTGGTCTCATCGTTCTCGACAACATCAGACAGTACTTGAAGGAAAACAACATCACGGCCAACTTCGCTATCGGCGGGATCACTTCAATGCATGTCGAAATGCTTGAAGAAGGAACGCTGCGCCACATTTTCCACGGCCAGCTTTTCGAGCCGAGCGAAAAAGTCATCAAATCGCTTCTCATGAATCCGTTCCATATTCCGATTTCGACAGGCTTCTACGCTTCGATCGCAAACAAGGAATGTGCAGTCAACATGCTTGATGTCGCAGTTCTTTCGGCTCTTGAAGTTGACAGAGACTTCAACGTCAACACAGTCTGCGCTTCCGGCAGGATCATCGGCGGAATCGGCGGAGGTCAGGACGTCGCGGCAGGTGCTGATCTTACGATCATGTTCGTTCCGCTCGCTACCGGAAAAGACGGAAAAGGTTTCCCGAAGATCGTTGAAAAAGTCTACACCCGCACCACTCCGGGAGAGGTCATCGACGTCGTCGTTACCGAAGATTATGTCTGCGTCAACCCGAAGAGCAAGTCTTCATACAAAGAAGCCATTCTTGAAAACGGCAAAAAATACGGTCTCAACATCATTTCGATGGATGAACTTCTTGCAAAATCCAAAGAAAAAGCCGAGAGTTTCGGCGTGATCCCGAAGCCGAAACCCACTACCGACGAGGTCGTTCACGTTATCGAATGGCGTGACGGAACTCTTCTCGACACCATCAAAAAGGCAATGCCGAAATAGACCTCTCAGCTTTCAGCAGCTCCCCTGCGACAGGGGAGCCGAGTCCTGTGCGGCGGTCGGTATCACGAGATCTCGGGATCTCGAAAAATTATGCCGCCGCCTTAAATCAAATCGATTTTTTCAATCCTGCGTTCGTGACGACCGCCTTCAAACGGGGTCGAAAGGAAAATTCTGAGCCATTCTTTTGCGTCTTCGAAAGCGGTGAATCTGCCGCCGAAAACTATGATGTTGGCGTTATTGTGCTGGCGCGAAAGGCGGGCATAATCGGGATTGGTGACGAGTGCCGCGCGGATCCCTTTGAAGCGGTTTGCCGCGATAGATATTCCTATTCCAGAACCGCAGACAAGAAGGCCGAGTTCTGCGCGTTTTTCCAGAATGTCGTGCGCTACAGCCTGGGCATAATCTGGATAGTCGACTGAATCAGACGAATTTGTCCCGTTGTCGATGAGTTCGTAACCCTCTTCGCGCAGCATTGCCGCAAGTTTGTCTTTGAGTTCGAATCCGCCGTGATCGGCGCCTACTGAAATTATCATTGCAAGCTCCTGAAATTGTTATTTTTTTAATTCTTTTTCGATTATTTTTTCGATTTCTTTTTCATCTTCTTCAGAGATTTCTGTTGCGGAAGAGGCCTTTTCCTTGATGGCATCTTTTGCGTCTTCGGCTGCTTTTTGGGTTTCATCCACAGCTTTTTTTGCAGTTTTTTCGACATCTTTCGAAGCCTCTTTCACCGCTTTCTGCACTTTTTCAGCCTCTTTTTTGATCGCTTTTTCGCTTTTTTCAATAGCGTTTCCCGCTGTCGGGATCACGTTTTTCCACAAAGGTCTTCCGTTCCAGCAGAAATTCGCAAGCAGAAAAACGAAGACTGCGATCTTGATGATTTTGAGTATCAGAGAACCGATGCCGCCCTTGCCGCTCTTTTTTTTGCCCATTTTCCACCTCCTGAAAATCAAAGCGCGTGAGTATATCACAAAATTTATTCTCTTGAATAAAATTCCGCATTTTTGAAGCGGATTTTTTTTCTCAAAGCTCTTTCCTGCTTTTCGGTGATTTTGCCGGGAAAGTGCACCGAAAGGACTTTTGATATGCCGCATTCTGCCGAAAAACGCTCGATATTTGTGTAAAAATAGTTGTTGAAGTTGGGATTTTTTGTGTACTTGTCGAAAAAGATCCTTCCCGAAACGACGCTTTCCTTCACGCAGAAGGCTTTTCCGCCGAACTGTTCCGACCTTTTCAAATCATCAGTTGAAAATATGCCGAAAAAGAAGGTGATAAGTGATAAAATATTTATCGTTAAGGCAAAATATTTGATTTTATTGCGAAAGTATAAAGCCGAGAAAAACGATGCTGCAAAAATTATTTTTATAAAAACCGGGACCTGTACGATCGGAACGGCCGTTTTTTCGGCAGTTTCGGCGAAAAACGAGATCAGAAAAGATGCCGGAGAGATCAGAAAATCGGCAGTTTTCAGCATAAAGTGAGCCGCACTTTCCGAAAACGGGATCAAAAACTGAGCCAAAGTCACAAAAGGGACCGAAAGCGAGACAACGGGGATCACGAAAAAGTTCACGAAGGGCGAGAAAACCGAAAAAGTGCCCGAAAGCGCCGGACTGACGACAAGAAGAATGTAATTTACGGTTGCCGAAACACAAACGAGTGAAATCGTTAAAGATTTCGGAAGTACCCGCCAGATCTTCAGAACCGTTGCAACGCACAGCGCGCTCATTAAAAAACTCATCGAGAGCATGCTTCCCGGAATCAGAAGCGTTACGGCTGCAAGAGAGCAGAAAAAAACGAAAACCGGATGAGGAAACGAGCCGAAAATCATGAAAAAATCGAAAAAAAGGATGAAGGCGAGCGAGCGCAAAGTCGGGATCGAAGCGCCGGTTATGAAAAAATAGTAGGCTGAAGCTGCAATTTTTAGAAAAAACATAATGATATTCTTGGCATAAGATCTAAGCGGCACGAAAAAGAGCAGCGATTTGAAGAAAATGCCGAAAAGAAGCACCATGATTCCCGTGTGAAAAGCTGAAATCGCGACAAGGTGCATCGTTCCGGTGACTGCAAGATCGTGCCTGAATTTCTGCGAGAAATCGCGTTTGCCGGTTGAAAGAGCGAGAATAAACTCGTGATTTTCGACAGTTGAAGTCTGCTTCTCAAGGCCGCTCTGTAAATTTTCTATAAAGCCGACTTTGTGTGAAACGGGAAAATTGTTTTGATAAAAATAAAAATCTCTGATGAAAGAGAATAAAAAAATAATGGCTATAATAAATATGACTGAATATTCTGATTTTATTTTTGTCATAAAAACTAAAATTATATCAAACAAAAAATCCGCAAAACGCAAAATATTCATTAGAAAATAAATTTCAACAAAAAAGCGCTTTTCTGCTAAAAAACTGCTTGTTAATTTTTCAATATCCGGTATAATGTGAGCCTGTTTGTTACATAAATTTTGGTTTCCGGAGGCTCCGACAGATGAAAAGGTTTTTGAAATTATTGATTGTTTTATTAGTTCTTCTCCTTTTTTCCTGCTCTTCTTCTCACTCTTCAAACGATTCCGACATCTTGCCTGATGAAGATATTGATTTGCAGGATTCTGAAACTCAAAACGAAGATTCAGAATCTCAAAGTTCTGAAATCGTTGATGATTCGGATGAAACGCCGGATAGGGATACGGATTCAGATACAGATTTCGAAAACAACGACTCTGATTCAGAAGAGGAAAAAAACGATAATGAGATTTTTGACGATACCGATCGGATAAACGGCTACAAACGCTGTTACGATGAAATTCCTGATGAACCTTACGAAGGTTTCTTTGCCGATCCTAAAATTGAAATTTGGATAAGAGGAGCACTCCACTATGATTGGGATTATGAAATCCAAGAAGAAGATCTTGAAAAAGTGACGGAAATAGGTCTGCCAGTTAAGGATCTTCGCGGTGTCGAAAAATTGGTAAATCTTGAATATGCTGAGCTTTTAGATGCAGGCGGTAACGTCTACGATTTCACACCACTTTCTAAATTAAAAAAGCTAAAAAAAGTAGGGATCTCTTCTGAGACCATGACCTGTCTTGACGGCTCATTTTCATTTCTCACGAATCTTGAAACTCTTGTAATAGAAAATACACAGTTGCAAGATGTTTCTCCGATAGAGCAGCTTGTGAATCTTAAAACATTAGAAATGGATTATAATATAATAACTTCTTTACCTAGAAATATCAGGAATTTGCAGACACTTGAATTTCTATCTTTTGTTCACAACAGTGTAAAAGATGTAGAGCCAGTTAAGTCGTTGATAAATTTAAAAAAACTGTTTTTCCATTACAACAATGTCGAAGATATTTCGCCAATCAAAGGTTTGGTAAATTTGACCCGTCTGGGTTGCGACAATAACAAAATCAAAGATATTTTGCCGACTACAAATTTAGTAAATTTAACTCATTTGTTGTTGATCCAAAATCAAATCAAAAAAATACCAAAGGAGATAGTGAATTTAAAGAAGTTGCAGACTCTTCAATTGGATTATAATATTATTAACACTCTGCCTGATCTACAAGGACTTGATTCGCTTGCAGAACTAAGGCTTGCTTATAATAATTTAAATGATGCGGATTTTATTAAACTTAATGAACTGGAAGCTGTAGGATTTTTAGATGTTTCTTTTAATAAATTCACAAAAATTCCTGTTTTGAAGAATGTGAAATCTCTTTATGAGTTGTATTTGGTAGGCAATAAAATTACTGATTTGACAGGTTTTGCAGATAACGAATCATTTCCGGCACTAAAAAACTTGGATGTTGGATCGAATAAAATAGAAAATGTTGAAGCATTCCGAAACAGAAAAGGTTTGTCGATTCTAAGGGTAGATAAAAACTGCATCAAAGATTTCTCTCCTCTTGAAGAATTGATGGAACACGGAACTCATGTCGGCGGAATGAACGAGCAGTCGGAGAGCTGCGGTGATAAAACTGAATAAATGCTGTAACAAAATGCGGGCGAGCCGCCCGCGTTCCGACAATAACTGCTCAGATGACGGGTGGTAATCCAATCTTATTCTGAGTAACAAGGATCATCAAACCTCTGATTTTCTTATAACTCCCCATTTGTTCACTTGACACAAACTGAATAAAAAGTAAACTATTCAGCAGGTTTTTACATAATTATTCTTCGGAGGTGCAAATGCTGACCTTTTTTAAATGGCTTTTAGTGGTTTTAGGGCTGTTTTTCTTGGTTTCCTGTTCTTCATCAAAAAATCCTAACGATACGGACATTATTCCCGATGCAGACATTGATTGACTCAAGACGACGATTCCGACTCTCAAGATTCTAAAATCGTTGACGATTCAGATGTAAAGCCGGATCAGGATGCAGATCAGGACTTCGATTCCGACACATCTGAAAAGGTCGAATGTCTCGATCTGCGCTACAATGAAAACACTATCAAAACACCATTCCCCTTTAAAGATGCAAACGGCAAGCCGACTTTCTGCCGTCCCGGCTGCGACACACCGACTGAAAACGACCCGCAATGTGTCCGCAATATATGGGAATGGGACAACTGGGACGAATATCAAGTTTATCTTAAAGCGGAAAAGGAGAATCCAGGGCAATACGGTGAGCGAGAATGTTATCCGTGGCCATGCAAAATTCCAGACACTGACACCAGCATAGAAAGCGGATTAAGAAGTATATGCGATAGAAATATTACTGTTCATGGTTTTAGGGGAAATATTGGGGCTGTTTGTACCCATGGTATGAGTAACAATATTGTTGGGATGGGGTTGACCCATACCGGACGAATAATTGAATACCTTCCAAATGAAGATTATTTTATTGCAGTAGGACAAAATCAAGGTTTGGTCTCTTTTAATAAAAACAGATATATTGCTGTTGCTCAAACAACACCGTCAGTTTATGATGCCGGCAATAAATCATTTATTGTTTCTGTTTTAAAAAAAGGAGATGAATATTTTTATGAATTTGTTTACGACAATGAAAACCATAATGCTTTCCTATCTCGACCTTCTTTTGTCGGCAAGGACTGGGTCCTGATTCAGGTGTGTGAAGGTTATGACGGCAGATGTGATGTAAAGTATGCAAAAGCCGACAACTGGGAATGGCACAGCCTGAATATCGGCAAAGTTCAGGAAGGAAACATCGTTGACGACAGGCTTTCATTCATCATCAACGACGGTACTGCGGAAAGGCAGATATACTACTGCGACCTGAGCAAATATCCTTCAAGCATAAAAGAGTGCAAGAAAGTGACTAGAAGACTTGATAGCGGCTATGAACTCGGTCACAGCCCGAGAATTGATGAAAACGATAAAAACAGACTTGTTTTTTACAGCTACACCCGAACAGACGGCACTCTTGTTGAAGTCAAATTTGAAGACGGAAAAGAACCGGCTTATAAAGAAATAGTTGTCGGAAGGTTGGCGAGTCCTCAGAAAATAGAAGGAAATTTGATGATGACCACATCTGTTTTACCTCTGCCAAATGAAGAAGCAAACGGCAATCTTACGGCTTGTTTTTACCGTTTTGACAAAAACAAACTTTACTGTC
>CAJOMF010000008.1 GCA_905235605.1 uncultured bacterium | reverse complement strand
ACACTTGCCAACGGCGGAGCATCCACCCGTGTTTCCGACTGCACAGGACTTCCCGCCAACGCGCACTGGAACACCGCTTCCCAGATAACCCAGACATGGGACGACTACGCAGGATGGCAGCCAACAACAACAGGAAGCTACTGCGAGACCTCCAGCACAAGCGAATGCTGCTTCAAATGCGATTCCGGCTACAACTGGAACGGTTCTTACTGTGCAGGCGGCGAATAATTGCAGGCGAGCCGCCCGCACTCCGACAAGTTTGCAAATCAACAAATAAATTTTTCAAAATCAGATTTCTATTGACTTTATAAAAATTATCTGTAAAACAACACCAAGTTTTGGTCGGCAAAAATGAAGAAAATTGTATTTTGTGCTTACGGAGAAGACTATGCCTGCCGAAATCAAAGATTTAATCAAAGACCTGATCGCCCACAAATATGAAGAAGAATGGTTCGAATTCAAGGTGAACTGGTTCGAACCCAAAATTTTGGGAGAATACATTTCCGCGCTTTCCAATGCCGCGGCTCTCACAGGCCGGAAATACGCCTATTTGATCTGGGGAATTGATGACAAAACGCATAAGGTTGTCGGAACGGATTTCGATTATCACCGGAATGTTAAAAACGAACCATTGCCGCATTTTCTCGCACGACAGATGAACCCGGATATCGCCTTTCAATTTCTGGAAACAACTTTTCAAGAAAAAAGGCTCGTGATTCTTACAATTCCGGCAGCAAAAAAAGCTCCGACAGCTTTTGATAAAACAAGGTTTCTGCGTATCGGATCAAGCAAAATCAATCTGATGAATTTCCCGGAGCATGAGTCGCAGTTGTTCAGTGTTCTCAGAAACGGAGTTCCGACACTGGAAAACACCGAATCTGAATATCAGGATCTGACTTTCGAGCAGCTTTTTCTTTATTACGGCGTGAAGGGAATTGCCCTGAATAAAATAACTTTCAAGAAAAATTTAGGACTCATGACAGCTGACGGCAAATACAATATGCTCGCTCAGCTTCTCTCGGACAATCCTCATATTCCGATAAGATTTTCGCTGTTCAACGGCAAAACTAAAGCGTCAACTATGTATGCCGTGAGAGAGTTCGGAAACACGTGTCTTCTGATGTCCCTTGACCGCGTTCTTGAATATGGCGAAGTTTTGAATGTGCCGCAGGCAGACGAGAGAAACCGCGTGGTCGAACGGAAAGAAGTCATGCTTTTTGACATCTCCGCTTTCCGCGAAGCGGTAGTAAACGCTTTTGTCCACAACCGCTGGATCGAAGGAAACTCGCCGATGTTTACTGTTTATGAAGACCGCATCGAAATTCTTTCCAGAGGCACATTGGCAACAGAACAGACCATGGAAGGATTTTTTGCCGGAGAATCTGTTCCGGTGAACGCCAAACTTTCAGAAATATTTCTTCAGTTACATATAAGTGAGAAATCGGGGCGCGGAGTTCCCAAAATCATTGAGATTTACGGAGAAAAAACTTTCGAGTTCAGAGAAAAATCCATTGTTGTGACAATACCGTTCAGTAATTTGTACTTGAGTAGCGCTACCCAAGTTAATGCACCAGTTAATGCACCAGTTAATGCACCAGTTAATGTACCAGTTGCAGACGACAAACAAAGCAAGATTCTTGGATATTGCACCAATGCAAAAAGTATCTCGGAAATAGCGGCAATGCTTGCTTATAAAGACAAAAGAAGCGTCAGAAAACTACTGAATCCGCTAATTGAAAGCGGACGGATTGCAATGACAATTCCTGATAAACCGAACAGCAGAAATCAGAAATATGTAACGATCAAATAAGAAAACAGCACTTGACCAAAACTATTGTTTTCGCCCGCTGCTATAACGAAATTTCCGAAAGCAGAGCCGAGATCTGGTTTGCGAATTTTACAGGATTTTTCGGCGTGATCCCTTCGATAAGAAGTGCCTGGTCGTAAAGGACTTCCGCCATATCCTTGAGTTTCGGCGACTCTGGATCTGCATTGTAGATTTCGGTGAGTTTTTCGAAGATCTTGTGATCCGGGTTGATCTCGAGGATCTTCATCGCTTTGGGGGATGGCATTGCAGACATTGATGCTTCGGCAAGGACCTGTTCCATGTTCAGGCTGAGTCCCGCGCCGCTGACTAAGCAGACAGCGCTGTTTTTGAGCCTTGACGAAAGGCGGACTTCGCTGACTTCGCTTCCCAGATATTTTTTGATGGTTTCAAGCAGAGATTTGCTCTCTTCCTCTTTTTCTTTCCGTTTTTCTTCTTTCGCCTTTTTCTCTTCGTCGGTGTCCAGATTCAGATCTTCCGCGGCGATGTTTTTGAGCGGTTTTTCCTGATAATTTACGAGCATGGTGGACGCAAATTCATCGATCTTATCAGTAAAATAAAGGACTTCGTAGCCTTTTTCGGCAACGGCTTCCATCTGCGGGATACCCGAAATGGATTCTTTGTCCTTTCCTGCTGCGTAGTAGATCTCCTTCTGCCCTTCCGGCATCCTTTTGACGTACTCGCCGAGAGTCGTCATGCCGTCACTTTTCGACGATTCGAAAAGAAGCAGATCCTGAAGTTTTTCCTTGTGCGCGCCGAAATCTGAGTAAACGCCGGCTTTCATTGCTCTGCCGAATTCCTTCCAGAATTTCATGTATTTCTCACGGTCGTTTTCGAGCATGTACTTGAGCGAAGCAAGCACTTTTTTCTCAAGGTTTTTCGAGATTATTTTGAGCTGGCTGCTGTGCTGGAGCATCTCACGCGAAATGTTGAGCGAAAAATCGGGGCTGTCGACTACGCCTTTCACGAAACCGAGGTATTCAGGAACCAAGTCTTTGCACTTTTCCATGATGAAAACCTGCTTACTGTAAAGTGCGAGACCTCTTTCAAACTGCGATGAGTAGAAGTTGAAGGGCGTTTCCGACGGGATGAAAAGCAGTGCCGTGTATTCGACCTGACCTTCTCCTTTCGCCTGAATAACATCCAGCGGCTCGTCGTAGGAATGGAAAGTGTGCCTGTAAAATTCCTTGTATTCGTCCTCTTTGACATCCGATTTTTCCCTTTTCCAGAGCGGTTTCATCGAGTTCAGAGTCTTGTCCTCAAGCACAGTCTCCTTCTCTTTCGTGACGTTTCCGTCAGCATCTTTTTCTTCCGGGACTTCATTTTCTATCATCATTTTGATCGGGTAGCGGATGAAATCGCTGTATTTCGAAACGAGCTCTTCAAGTTCGTATCTGTCGAGAAGCATCATCTCCTTGACTGCATCGTCCTTGAGGTAAAGAGTGATCTCAGTCCCGCATTTTTCAACGCTTGCCTTGTCGATCGTATAGACTCCGTCGCCTTTCGATTCCCAGACAACGCCCTCGGAGGGTTTCGCGCCGGCCGCTCTCGTTCTGATCTTAACTCTGTCTGCGACCATGAAAGCACTGTAGAAACCGACACCGAACTGTCCTATGAATTCCGCCGCATTCTTTTCGCCTTCGCCCTTTTCGGCTGCCATTTTTTCGAAGAATTCCTTTGAGCCGCTGTGGGCGATAGTTCCGATATTCTCGACGACATCGTTGTATGTCATACCGATTCCGTTATCTGAAATCGTAAGTGTTTTCAATTCTTTATCCGGAGTTATCCTGATTTCCGGCTCGCCGCACTCTTTCAAAAGATCGGGCTCTGTCAGAGACTTGAATTTGAGTTTGTCTATCGCGTCGCTCGCATTTGAAATAAGCTCTCTAAGAAAGATCTCGCGGTTCGTGTAGATCGAATTGATCATAAGGTCAAGCAGTTTCTGGGTCTCGGCCTTGAAACTTTTTTCAGCCATTTTCTCCTCCAAAAAAACATAATAAAAAAACCGCGTGGATATATAGGAACCGATTTTACAAAGTCAATATGCGGATTTTAAAAATGTTTTTTACAAGAATACAAAAGTATATTTAATAGGACAGGACAATTTAGACAAACTAAAATCTTGACTATTGAAAGTATCTCACTATAATCGCACGGCTTTTTTTTGAGAGGGTGAAATGTTCGATCAACTCACCGACAAACTCGAAGCAACTTTCAAAAAGCTGCGCGGTGTCGGCAAGCTCACAGAAGACAATATCAAGGACGGGATAAGAGAGCTCAAACTTTCCCTTTTAGAAGCCGACGTAAACTTCAAAGTCGTCAAGGAACTCGTTGAAAAAGTTAAGGAAAGAGCACTCGGAACGGAAGTCGCAAAAAGCATAAATCCGGGTCAGATGTTCATCAAAATTTTCCACGAAGAGCTTGTCACAATGCTCGGAGAAGGCGACCATTCACTCAATCTGAACGTTAGACCGCCTGCAATAATCCTCATGGCCGGTCTTCAGGGAAGCGGTAAAACGACGACTGCGGGAAAGCTTGCCTACCTTCTCAAAAACAAGATGAAAAAGAGAGTTCTTCTCGTTCCCGCCGATGTCTACAGACCTGCCGCGATCGATCAGCTCAAGACTCTGGCTGCAAAAATCGATGTTGACGTCTATCCGTCGGAAGTCGGCACGGATCCGGTCGATATCGCAGTAAAATCGGTCGAATACGGCAAAAACAACGTCGCAGATGTCATCATAATCGATACCGCGGGTCGTCTTCAGGTCGATGAAGAGATGATGGACGAGATCACGAACATCAAAAACGCGGTAGAACCTTCCGAGATCCTTTTCGTAGCTGATGCCATGACGGGTCAGGAAGCGGTAAACGTTGCGGCTGAGTTTCACAAAAGGCTTTCGATCACCGGTGTCGTCCTTACTAAAATGGACGGTGACGCGAGAGGCGGTGCGGCTCTTTCTATCAATGCTGCAACAGGCGCTCCGCTCAAATTCGTCGGTATGGGTGAAAAAATCGAACAGTTCGAAGTTTTCCATCCCGAAAGGATCGCAGGTCGTATCGTCGGTTTGGGAGACGTCCTTTCGCTTGTCGAAAAGGCTACCGAAAAAATCAACGCAGAAGAAGCTCTCAGACTTCAGAAAAAAATGGGGAAAGACGAGTTTGACCTCGAAGATTTCCTCTCACAGATGAAGATGATAAAGAACATGGGCCCGATGGAAAACATGCTTGAAATGATTCCAGGAATGGGCAAAGCGATGAAGCAGATGGAAGGCAAAGTCAACTTGGATAAAGAGCTTTCCAAAATCGAAGCCATCATCTTCTCAATGACAAAAGAAGAGCGCAGAAAACCCGAAATTCTCAACGCCTCGCGCCGCAGAAGGATCGCGAACGGCAGCGGAACGAAGGTTCAGGATATAAACCAGTTTATGAAGCAATACCTTGAAATGAAAAAAATGATGAAAAGCATAAATAAGCTCGGATTGGGCGGACTTATGAAAAAATTCAAGGGTTTAGGCAACTTAGTCAAATAATTTTTGGAGGATTTAATGAGCGTTAGTATCAGACTGACCAGAGGCGGTTCCAAGAAAAAACCTTCTTACAGAGTTGTTGTTCTTGACAGCAGAAAGAAAAGAGACAGCGACTATCTCGAAAGACTCGGACACTACAATCCGTGCGTTGATCCGGCTGAGATCGTTATCGACGTTGAAAAATACGACGAATGGATCAAAAAAGGCGCACAGAGCTCCGACACAGTAGCTTCTCTCGTAAAAAAAGTAAGAAAGTAAGAGATTAAATTCTTATCTTTTCGGAGGATTTTATGAAAGAACTCATTGAACAGATCGCTAAGAAACTGGTTGATAATCCTGAACAGGTTTCGGTTACAGAAGTTGAAGGCGAAAATTCGGCCGTTCTCGAACTCAGAGTGGCAAAATCGGATCTTGGAAAAGTTATCGGCAAAGAAGGCAGGATTGCGAAAGCAATGAGAGTTCTTCTCGGTGCGGCAACTTCACGCGGGCAGAAAAAGTACACTCTTGAAATAGTCGAAGATTGAAAGGTGTCTCCTCTTTAAAAGTCGTCGGAACTTTTTCGAAAGTTCTCAAAAAAGACGGTTCTCTTCTTTTTAAGCCTGAATTTAAAGACAGTGATTTTTTATTGGATTTTGACTGTCTTTATCATTTCGAGTTCAAAACAAAGTGGCGTATCGCCTCGATAACAAAAACCGGTAAGGGTTTCGCGGTAAAACTTGACGGAGTCGATTCATTCAAGAAAGCCGAATTTCTGATCGGCGAAAAGTTTGCACTTCCCGCAGAAGAGATCTTCGGCAAATCTCAGGACCTTATGATAGGAGAGACCGTTTTTGACAAATCCGGGAAAATATGCGGGAGAATCGCGGCATTCACCCCTACTCCGACCTACTCTTTAGCCGAAATCGAAAAAGAGAATGCAACTTCCGAATTCATTCCGTTTACAGAAAAATTTTTCAGGCTTGAAAAAGGAAAAATCGTGCTGATTGCAAAGCCTTAGTTTGATTTAAGAAAAGCGACTAAACTTTCAAGAGCTGTCGAATAAGTTTCAGTCCCGAGACCGTAAACGACTTTGACGGCGATATCGCTTAAATATGATTTTCGGCGGAATTCTTCTCTTTCGAAGACATTTGATATATGCGCTTCGACAAAAGGTATCTTCGAACAGAGCAAAGCATCACGCAGAAGCACGCTCGTGTGGGTGTAAGCTCCGGGATTTATTACGATCCCGTCACATTTAGCGTTTACTATGATTTTTGCAAGAGCTCCTTCGCAGTATTCGGAAACTGCTTCTGTTTCTATCCCGAGAGCGGCAGCCTTTCCGTCAAAATTTGAGATCAGTTTTTCGCGCGTTCCTTTTCCGCCGTAGATTTCAGGCTCACGCTCGCCGATTTTATCAAGCAGAGGTCCTTCAACAAGCAGTATCTTCATATATCGACCTCGTTCATTTCACGCCATTTTATTTCGGAAAAAATCGAAAGCAGCCACGCCGCCTTAACCGATTTCTCAGCCGAATCCACTGCCGGCGCGATCTTGGCGATCTCGCTTTCGGGCTTTTTTTCGGCGTATTCCTTGACCATTTCAGCCGCTGCCTCCCAGTTTTTCTGCCTGAGAGCTATCACTATCATTGTTTCAGTAACCATCTTTACCTCGATCACTCAATTCCGAAAGGTTTCAGAGCACGCGGGAAAACTCCGTGCAGATAGCTTATGAGAACTCCGAAATTGGTCACGGGAACTCCTTTTTCTGCCGGTATCGCCTGACGCAGCAGCATCTCTCTGCGGTTCAGTGTGCATGCACCGCAGTGGACTATCAGTTTGTAATCGGTGAGATTTTCTGGATAATCCCTGCCGCTCGAAGTTTCGATGACAAGCCCGCCGCCGACTTTGTCGTTGAGCCATTTCGGGATCTTGACACGGGCGATGTCGTCATCCTGAGAATGATGCGAGCAGCTTTCTGCGATCAGAACTTTGTCGCCTGCTTTAAGATTTTCGACCTTTTTCACAGCCTTCACCATTTCGGCGAGATTCCCTTTCTGCCTGATCGAAAGGATCGAAAATGACGTGAACGGAACATCTTCGGGAACTATCGGCGCGACTTTTGAAAAAACCTGAGAATCTGTAACGACGAGAGCCGGCTTTTCCTTCAGCGAATCGAAAGTTTTCTGCAGATTTTGAGGTTCGCACGAAAGGGCGATTCCGCCGCCGTCAAGAATATCTCTCCAGGCTCTAACCTGCGGCATTATCATGCGTCCTTTCGGCGCGCTTGAATCGATCGGAGTTATCATCAGAACGACATCTCCCGGCTTTATGAGATCGCGCAGGAACGGCGGTTCCCACTCGTCGGGAGAAAGTTCCGTTATTTTTTTCGTGATTTTCTCGATCCCATCGTTGTTCTTGGCACTTGCCGGGATATATTCCTTCCCTTCGAGCCATGTTTTCACGCTTTCGGAAAGGGGCAGTTCCGACTTGTTGAGAACTAAAATGAGCGGGATTTTCTCATTTTCGCACTCAGTAATTATCTCGTCTTCAAGCTCTCCGGCAGCTCCCGCCGCATCAACGACAAGAATAACCATATCCGATTTTTTGAGATAACTTACCGATTTTTTTACTCTTTCAAGACCCAAAGTATCTCCCGTGTCGTCAAGTCCGGCTGTATCGATAAGGATCGCAGGACCAGTCGGGAAAAGCTCGATCGCCTTCATGACAGGATCTGTCGTAGTTCCGGGAACATCGGAAACAATAGCCACGTTCTGCCCCGTGAAAGCGTTTATCAAAGAGGACTTTCCGGCATTCCTCCTGCCGAAAATCGAAATGCGGAGCCTGTCGCCAGTCATCACTCTTGCCATAACAACCTCACAAAATACCGGTATAATCTTTAAAATAGGTGAATTTCACGTTTTCGGAAGCCAACTTTTCTGCAAGTTCGTCTGTCGCATAGATTTTATCGGCATATCTCGAACCGCAGAAATCGGTCTCGCCGTCACCGAAATAGATCGTTTCGAAGCCTTCGTTTTTATACTTTTCAACGACCGCCCGTTTGCAGTTCGAGCAGTTTTTTGAACAAAGCGGAGGCAATGCGTTCCTGCACGGGATGAGTTTCCAGTTTTTGTCACCTAAGTACTTGATATCGTTGATATAAGCCTCGACTTCGGTATTACCCATGAAAAGATCTGCAAAACTCCTGAAACCGCCGCTCAGGATCACTATCTCGTCTCCGTTTTCGCGGACTTTTTTAACAAAATCGAAGAAACCTTTACGCACCGGAACATTTTTCTTAATAAAATCAAAGAGTTCATCTTCTTCAGCCTTCATCGACTCAACTTCATCGACCAGAGTCTGATGACGCTCCTTTCTTCCGGCGCGCATCTCGTTTTCAAGCTCCCGCCAGTCGACGATGCAGTATTTGTCGAAAGCGACAACTAGCGTGTCAAGCGCAGTCACCGTTCCATCAAAATCTAAAATGTAGCACTTTTTTCCGTTCATTTTTCCTCCAACAAAAGCGCGGCAATATAGCACTTTTTGCAGAAAGCTGGAATTTTTTCACACACTAACGCAAATACCGCCATTTATCCGGCTGAAACAGGAAATTTGATAAAAAAATCTTTTATACTATTCTTTCTGGTTTTTGTTTGATTTGAGGTAAAAATGAATATCTGGATAATAAATGAAACGATCGGCTCACGAATCCACGGAATGGTCTTCCGTCCGTACTACTTTGCGAAGGAATTTGTGAAGTTAGGCCACAAAGTTACAATATTTTCAGGATCTTACACCCACATTTTTTCAAAACTGCCCGAAGTTGAAGGCTTCTCAGCGACAGAAAATATCGACGGCATCGATTACTGCTGGATAAAAACTCCGAAATACGGAAAATCGCAGAGTCTGGGGCGCATTCTGAACGCCTTCACCTTCGTTGCAAAAATGTTCCTGCTCAGAAAAAAGAGATTCGGCAGACCCGATGCTGTGATCGTGACCTCGCCTACTCCGTTTTCTATCCTCAACGGCTATTGGATAAAGAAAAAAACCGGCGCGAAACTGATTTTTGAAGTGCGCGACATCTGGCCTCTCACGCTTACCGAGATCGGAAGGCTCACCGACAGGCATCCCTTCATAAGATTCACGCAGTTTTTCGAGAATTTTTCCTACAAAAAGTCGGACAAAGTCGTTTCGGTGCTGCCGAACGCATTCGAACACATGCAGAATCACTGGCTCGATGCAGAAAGATTCGTCTCAATCCCGAACGGAATCGACCTTGAAGAAGTGAAAAACATATCGCCTCTTCCCGAAGAGACTCTCACAAAAATCCCGCACGACAAGTTCATCGTTACTTACGCCGGAAAATTCGGCATTTCCAACAATCTGACGAGCGTTCTGGAAGCTGCTGAAACTCTGAAAACAAATGAAAAAATCCTTTTCCTTCTTGTCGGAAACGGTCCTGAAAAAGAGAATTACCTCAAAATCATTGCCGACAAAGGGCTTTCAAATGTTCTAATTCTCGATCCTGTTCCGAAGTCTTCAGTCCAGTCTCTGCTCGCACTGAGTAATGTCTGCTACATCGGACTCACGAAGTCGCCGCTTTTCCGTTTCGGCGTTTCGCCCAATAAACTCTTCGACTACCTCTATTCGGGAAAGCCGATAATTTACGCGATCGAAGCGGCAAACGACATCGTTGCGGAAGCAAAGTGCGGAATCTCAATAAAATCTGAAAACGCAGAAGAAATCGTGAATGCGGTTCTTACTCTTTACGGAAAAACTCCGGAAGAGCTTGCCGAAATGGGAAAACGCGGGCATGAGTATGTCATTGCAAACCATTCATACTCGGAACTTGCCAAGAAATATTTAGAAATACTCAAATAAAAACAAGGAGTTGCAACTTGAAGATTCTTACTGTAATAGGTGCAAGACCTCAGTTCGTAAAAGCGGCGGTCGTTTCGCGCGAAATAAAAAAACGCAGCGGAATTTCTGAAGTTATCGTTCACACCGGACAGCATTTCGACCCTTCGATGTCAGACATTTTCTTTGAAGAAATGGATATTCCGCGCCCCGACTACAATCTGAACATCCACGGGCTTTCACACGGTGCGATGACCGGGCAGATGCTGGAAAAACTCGACGAAATAATCATGGCCGAAAAACCTGATTTCGTTCTTGTTTACGGCGACACGAACTCGACTCTCGCTGGAGCGCTCTCTGCGGCAAAACTCCACTGCAAAGTCGCCCACGTCGAAGCAGGACTCAGAAGTTTCAACATGAAAATGCCGGAAGAAATCAACCGAATCCTGGTCGACAGGATTTCGAACATCCTTTTCTGCCCTACCGACACCGCAATCAAAAACCTGAAAAATGAAGGTTTCGACAATTTCGGGATAAAAATCGTGAAATCGGGCGACGTAATGCTTGACGCGGCGCTTTACTACGCAAAAAAAACCGAAGGAAAAGCTTCGTTTTTAAAGCAAATCGGGCTTGAGGGCGAAAAATACATTCTCGCGACCATCCACAGAGCCGAAAATACTGACAGTATCGAAAGATTTTCTTCAATAATCAAGGCACTCAACGAAATTTCGAAATTTGAAAGAGTGCTTCTTCCGATTCATCCTAGAACAAAAAAAATCATGGAAGCAAACGGCATAAAACCGAGTTTCGATATAATTGAACCCGTCGGATACTTCGAAATGCTCGAACTTCTGCAGAACTGCTCGGCGGTAATGACCGACAGCGGCGGAGTCCAGAAAGAAGCGTACTTCTTTAAAAAGCAGTGCATCACGCTCCGCGACGAAACCGAATGGGTCGAACTTGTCGAAAACGGTTTCAACACAATTGTCGGAAGCGACTTCGACAAAATAGTCGGCGCCTACAAAAAACTTTCCGAAACAAAACCCGACTTCGGCAGCATGCTTTACGGCTCAGGCAGCGCGGCTGCAGAAATCGTCGGAAATCTGATTGAAAACTGCGGAGAATAATATGGATCTTTCAGTAAATATCGGAAAACTCAAACTCAAAAATCCCATCCTTACAGCTTCCGGCACTTTCGGCTACGGCATTGAATTTACAGACTTTTTCGATCTGAACAAGATCGGCGGATTCTGCACGAAAGGTATCTCGATAGAACCGAGAGCGGGAAATCCGAGTCCTAGAATTGTCGAGACCGCTTCGGGGATGCTCAATTCGATCGGACTTGAAAACTGCGGCTCGAAGCACTTTCTGAACGAAATAATGCCGAAGATAAGAGACCTCAAGTGCGCGATAATCGTCAACCTTTACGCCTCTTCAGAAGAAGATTTTGTCCGTCTCACTGAAATTTTGTCGAAAGAAGAGAGGATCGATGCGTTCGAAATGAACCTCTCCTGCCCCAACGTAAAATCGGGAGGCTCGGCTTTCGGCGCAAATCCTGAAATAATTCAAAGACTTACCAAAGCCGTAAAAGCTGCAACGGATAAACCTGTAATAGTCAAACTTTCGCCCAACGTGACCGACATAACGCAGACTGCACTTGCTGCGGAAGCAGGCGACGCGGACGCGGTATCGCTGATCAACACTTTGATCGGAACTGCTATAAACCGCGAAAAAAGAACTTTCATTCTGGGCAACAAAATCGGCGGTTTGAGCGGCCCGGCGATAAAACCCGTTGCTCTCAGAATGGTATGGCAGACGGCAAAAACAGTGAAGATCCCGGTTATCGGGATCGGTGGGATTTCGTCATTTGAAGATGTTCTCGATTTCCTCATCGTCGGCGCGAAAGCGGTACAAATCGGCGCTTACAACTTCGTAAATCCGGCGATCGCGGGCGAATGTGCCGAAAAACTTGAAGAATATCTCGAAAAAAGAAAGGAAAATATCGATCAGCTCATAGGATCTGTAAAAGAATAGTTATCTGTTTAAATCTGCGATAATTTTAAGACCTTTCAGTGTAAGATCACGGTCGAATTCGCTGATATAGTTTGAAGCCGACGCTATTGCTCCGGCAAGTCCGCCCGTTGCGATTATTTTCGGTTCAAAATCGACTTCCTTCAGAGACTCTTCGATGACGCGGTCGACCATTCCGACAAAACCGTAGAAAACACCGCTCGTAAGCCCTTCCAGAGTCGACTTTCCGATGGCGTGAAGCGGTCTGTCAAGCTCGAAACGCGGCAGTTTCGCAGTTCGCAGCGACATAGCCTCCATCGAAATCATGATACCCGGCATGATTGCGCCTCCGATATATTTTTTGTCAGGAGTAACGATATCGAGCGTTATCGCGGTTCCGGAATCGATGATGAAAGAACCCTGCGGATAGACTGCCGCCGCCGCAACCGAGTTTGCGATCCTGTCCGCACCGATTTCAGACGGATTGGAAATATCCAATGAAATACCGCACTTAGTATTATATCTCAAAAAAAGCGGTTTCATGTTCAGAAACTCGATCGAAAAACGCTCCCACGCATGGTTCCATGTCGGAACGACCGAACTGATTATGCACTGTGAAATATCCTTCGTATCGATTTTGTCGAACATCATGAGTGCGGAAAGTTTCGCCGCAATGTCATCGACCGTGAGAGTCCTGTCGGTCGAGATCCTCCATCTTTTGATAAGATCTTCCCCTTTGTAAATTCCGACGACCGTGTTGCTGTTGCCGATATCGACTATAAAAATCATCGTTTCCTCCAAAAACACAAAACGGAGAACTTTAGAAAATAAAGAAATATTGTCAAATCAAGTTAAAATTTGCAGGAAAAATCCTTTCGGCTATATTCCGCCGGAAATTGTTTTCAGGAGTGAAAAAATGACGTCACCTAAACTTGAAAGGTTGAAAAAGGAAGCGGGAGAGCGTCTCATCGTCTCTCTTTCCGGCACAACGCTTACAAAAGGCGAAATATCGATGCTGCGCGAAGTTTCTCCATGCGGGATCATCTACTTCAAAAGGAATGTCGAGAGCTGCGGATCACTGCAGAGCCTCATCAAATCAACGAAATTCTGCGAATCTATCGAGTTTCATTCGATTGACGAGGAAGGCGGAAGAGTCCGCAGGCTGCCTAAAGATGATTATTCGCTTCCTTCGATGAAAGAACTCGTGACTTACGGCAAAGAGGCGGCAGAAAAAACCGGTATCCTCGCTCAAAAACTGAACGAGATCGGGATAAACATGAACATGGCGCCGAATGTCGATCTCAGAAGCGGAGAAGACAACTCGATCGTCGGAGACCGCTCTTTCGGCGAAGATCCCGAGACAGTCGTCGAATTTGCAGCAATATACATCAGAAAAATGCAGGAAGCCGGCGTTTTTCCGGTGATAAAGCACTTTCCGGGACACGGAACGACCGTCATAGACTCGCACTCGGAACTTCCGCTCATCAGCAAGCCTTTCGATGACCTTTTCAGAGAAGATCTCGTTCCATACAGAAAACTCGCTAATGCGGCGGGTTTCGTAATGAAAGCGCACCTGCTTCTGCCTGAGATCAGCCAGCTTCCGGCTTCCCTTTCGCCTGAATGGGACAAAATCCTGCGCAAAGACCTAGGTTTTGCCGGAATTTCCATGACCGACGATATCGAAATGCACGCACTCGACAGATTCTCCGCAAAAGAAAAAACGGAACTTTTTTTCAGAAGCGGCACCGACAAACTTCTCATCTGCTCCGGCAAAGAGGAGGCGATTCTGGAAATGCACGAAGCGGCTGTAAAATTCCTCGAAACTAAATAAAACGAACCAACTTGATTTTATTTTTTTATTAAGTATAATACCGCGTCTTTTTTGAAAGTAGTTTTTTTGATTAAGGAGTTCCGCAATGACTGGCGTAAAAGTCGGAGAATACTTTTTAGAAAAAGGTCTCATTTTAGAATCAGATATTTCTTTAGCCCTTTCTTTTCAGAAAAATCATCCTACATATCTCGGTGAAATCCTTCTCAAACTCGGGAAGATACCTGAAACAGAGCTCTTGCAATACCTCTCGAAGCAGTTCAATGTTCAGTATATAACGAGTGAAAAACTTGAAAAAATGGCGGTAATGAATCCTTCCGACATTATTCCTCTGAAAATGGCTCTTGACAAAACCATTTTCCCGTTGAAGTACAGCATAAACAACTACCGCCTAACCCTTCTCACCTACGAACCGCAGAACATAGTCCTTTTTGACGAGCTGAAGATACTCCTCAACGGCGTTCAGTCTGTCGTTCCGGTCGTTGCGACTTCAAACGTCATAAAAGCACTCATTATGAAGCAGTATAAAAACGATATCACTGCTTTCGACAGGCTTGTCAGGAATTCCGTTTCGGTAAACCAGAATATGTTTGCCAATGAAACGATCATCTCGCTTGACAATCCCAACGACATCGAAATGGCAAACAGGATCCAGGATATCGCAACGATGGACGAAGACAAACTTCGTCAGGAAAAGCGCGAAACATTCTCGATGATCGTAAATCAGGCGGAACTTTCCGACAAAAAATTCGATGTTACGGCTGTAACCACTTCGATGATGAGCAGCATGCCAAGCTGGGTCCGTGAACAGGGAAACCAGCTCATCGAACTTCTCCGCATATTCTCGAATCTTCTCGATGTCGCAGCTCACGGAGACGCGTTTTTCGCCCACTCGCAGAGAGTCGCGATCATCTGCAAAGAGATCGGTGAAGCGATACACCTTTCCGAAGTAGAGCTCTACGACCTCACGATCGCAGCATACCTTCACGATGTCGGCAAAAAACTTCACCTCACTGCTCTCGATATCAAAAGCCAGACAAATACCGAAAAGATGAAAACTTATTCGCAGATAGCGACAAAACTTTTCGCCGATGTACAGCTTTCGAAGCTTGCACTCAACTGCCTTGAAAACATGTATGAAACATACAATGGTCAGGGTTTTCCCAAAGGTCTCAAACTGAACGAGATCCCTGTCGGTTCGCTCATTATCCTTCTTGCAAACACTTACGATTTTATGACGAGAATTTCCGGGATTTCGCCGAAAGACGCGCTGCAGCAGCTTAAAGAGACGATGTTCTTCAGCGACAGGCTGATAAATGCGCTTGAACAGACGCAGCAGATATCGTCAACCGATTCTTCACTGAAAAAAATCAACGCTATCGTCATTTCTCAGAAAAAATTCGATCTGGATGACATAGCAGACAAATTCAGCCGTGTAAATATAGAAGTTACCAAAGCTAAAACCATAGAAAAAGCTGCCCAGATAATCAAGGAAGAAAAAGATCACCTCGGCTTCATCCTCTGCGACATCGACATGACAGACACAGCGATCACTCCGCTCCGCCTGTTAGCCGCAATCAAGCACAAAAAAGAGATTTCGGAAATTCCTTTCTATTTCTTTTCGCAGTATTCGGTCGACAAAAACACGACTATCGCAGCGAATGCGCTCAAAGTTTCGGGAATTTTCGCAAATTACCACCCTGTCGATATGACAAGAAAAATTGCAGACGAAATCAGGAAAAAAATCTAATCGAAAGTTCTGAATTTGGGATGATTTGACATCTCCAGCATCTCTTTATCGCCTGTTGAATCGCCGTAGGCATAAATATCAGAATACTCTTCAATGTTGTAGACTTCTTTAACTCTCCTAACCTTCTCCGCTTTGCGGCAGTTGGCACCGGCGATGTTTCCGGTGTAGACGCCGTCCTTTATCTCAAGGCGGGTCCCGATCAGGTTGATTCCGTATTCCTCGGTGAAAGGCCACAGCCAGTCCTCAGGAGAAGCCGAAACAAGCGAAACATCAGCTCCGTTTTCAAGATGTTTTTTTATCTCGCCGGCAGCCGTTTTTCTCACCCAGTTTCTCATTTTTTTCCGGTAAAAATCGAGAGCGACATCACGGAATTTATCTTTTGTCCACCCTTTTATCGTGCGTCTGAAAATCATCTCCTTGAACTTTTTACGCGACATAAAACCGGCAATGCAGATCAAAGCCTGCGGAAAAAGAAAGGAAAGAAGCAGTATTGTTTTGAACCAGCCGAAAGAAAAAACAAGAAACGGTAAAAAGGAATCCCTGTCGGTAACAGTTTTATCAAAATCGAAAAGCGCCAAAGTTTTTTTACTTTCCATAAGAACCTCTAAAACAAAATGACGGAAGAGTATATTTAAAAACATCTTTAAAAAAAGGATTTTTGCATGAAGATGTTGCAATAAAAAAAATATTATATAAATTCCCCTTTCAGCAAAGGAGGGGGCTATGACACAAAAAAAGATACTTTTAATTCACACCGGCGGCACTTTCGTTATGGAATCCAACGAAAAAGGGCTGCTGACACCTGGAAATTACGCGCTTGACTACATTTCCGAGAGGATAAAACCGCTTTTTGATGCTGAAATAACGCAGCATCAGCTCTGCAATCTCGATTCTTCGCTTTTCAGACCGCTGCATTGGGCGAAAATCGCGCAGCATATCGCGGAAAACTACGATCTTTATGACGGTTTTGTCGTGATCCACGGCACAGACACGATGGCCTACACCGCCTCTGCGCTCTCTTTCATGCTGAAAAATCTCGGTAAACCGGTCGTAATGACGGGCGCCCAGCTGCCTCTTATCGACCGCAGAAGTGACGCTTTCATGAACCTGGTCGATGCAATGGAAGTCGCGATAAACAGCGACCTCAATGAAGTCGTTCTCCTTTTCAACCACACGGTTTTCAGAGGAAACAGGGCAAAAAAGAAGGACGCATGGGATTTCGACGCATTCTACAGCCCGAACTATAACGCCTTGATAAAGCTCGGGATCGGCATGGAAAGCAAAAAACACCGTTTTCTGCCGAAACCGACTGAAAAATTCGAGATAGATACACGCCTCATGGAGCAGGTAGTCATCATCCCGTTCTTTCCGGGAATCGACTTTTCGTCGTTTTCTGTCATGGTAAAAAACAAAAAAGTCAAAGGGATCGTCATCGAGGCTTACGGAAGCGGCAACATCCCGAGCGACAACCCCGGCCTTGAGGAACTTTTCAAAGATGCCGCAGAAAACTGCGTTCCTATCGCGGTATGCAGCCAGTCACCGATCGGGAAAGTCAATCTCAGGCTTTACGACGTTGCTTCAAAAGCCGAATTCTACGGGCTTATCAGCGCAGTCGATATGACGCGTGAGGCAACTCTGGTCAAAATGATGGTCGCTTTAGGCAGATACTCCGACATCAATGAAATCAAAAAATTCATGATGAAAAACTGCGCAGGCGAAAAGGAAAACGAAAATGTTGGGTAATGAACTTAAATATTCGGGATTCGCGGCGATCATAGGCGTTCCGAACTCCGGAAAATCGACTTTTCTCAATACGATCGTTCAGTCTAAAATATCGATCGTAACTCCGAAAGCTCAGACAACGAGAAATAAGATCCGCGGGATCTACAACGCTCCGGATACCCAGATAATTTTTACCGATACTCCGGGAATAACT
Organism: uncultured bacterium; assembly: GCA_905235605.1. GTDB lineage: Bacteria > UBP6 > UBA1177 > UBA1177 > UBA1177 > UBA1177. The sequence goes on along the minus strand of CAJOMF010000008.1, from coordinate 25,142 downwards.
TCGACCGATTTCGGCAAACTTCTCAACAACTGGATGAACAAATACAGTTTTTCGGCCGCTCAAGACTCCGATTTCACTATATTTTTCGTCGATGTTTCGACTCAGCACCCTGAAAAGGGGATCGGAGAAGAAGAAGCTCATATCCTCAAAAATCTTCCGCCTAAAACTCCGGTGATCCTCGTTGCAAACAAGATCGATGCAGTAAAACCGATGCGCGTTGACGACACGATCGCCGTTTACAAAAAGCACTTCAACTTCGCCGCAGCGTGTGCAATTTCGGCGAAAAACGGAACCGGAACGGAAGAGCTCGTAAACACGCTGAAACAGTTCTGCAAACCCGGTCCGCAGCTTTTTCCCGAAGATATGTACACCGATCAGGAAGACAACTTTCTAGTTTCCGAAATTATACGCGAAAAACTTTTCCTTGAACTTTCGCAGGAACTTCCCTACTCCGTCGTCGTAACGGTCGAAAGGATGCGTGACCACAGAACTAAGGACATCCTGCTCGTTGACGCGACGATCCACGTTGCAAGAGACAGCCAGAAAGGGATCGTTCTCGGCAAAAGAGGAGCGACTTTGGAAAAAATCGGCTCAGCAGCAAGGCGTGATATAGAAGAACTTTACGGCTGTCAGGTCGGACTGAAACTTTTTGTCAGAGTCGAAGAAAAGTGGTTTGACAAAGAGAGACTTCTGCAGAAAGTAGGATTCGAAAAGGATTTCGACAGATAATCAGAGTTCTGAAAGCAATCCGTAATAATAGAGACTCGGATAAGCACCGGTGATATCGGCTGTGACTTCACTTGCCGAATTGCTCAAAACAACGACCCGCGGCATAACGTCCGTCTTTTCAAGCGAAAGTTCAACAGGCGATGCAACGACTGCCATTTCCGGAATAATTCCGCCGTATTCCCTGTCTTCCTGAATATCGTTTTCGAGGTAAAGGCGGATGAAAAACACGCGGTTTCCGAAATAGGAAACAAGTTTAGCCGTTGTCTCCTTCATTTCGGGGCAAGCCTTGCACCAAGATGCTGAAAGTTCAATAAAAACAATGCTTTTCTGTGCAATTTTGCTTAAAGGGTACTCTTCTTTTGAATAAATGTCGCGAACGATTATATCATCTGCAAGCGATTTTTTCTTTTTCAGTTCAACCGGCTGTGGCTCTGATCCAGCCTGTTCTTCAGGCTGTGTCTGATTTTGATCTTGGACTTTGTCCGTAGAAGCACAGGAAACCGGCAGAAAAACAAGAAGAAACAAAAATGGAAAAAACTTAATTTTCATTGATTACCAGACACTGAGGTTCCTGACAAACCCTGACTTCATCTGCTCCGGAAACCAGCGCACAGTAAAGCGAAGCGCACTGTTCATTATCAGTGCACGGAAGACCGGCTGTTTTCGGCCATTGGCATGTGTGAGACGATGAATCGCAGTAAAGACCTCTGTCCGAATCACAGTATTGGGAACACTGAAGATTCGAATCCGCCGACATTTTCTGGCATACATTTGCAGCACCGCACTCAAGTTTTGAGAATCTGTTGCACTCCAAAATTATATCGTTGCCGTCTTCATCCTTTTCCGGCTGCAATCCGCACGGCGAACCGACATTATCGCTTATTCTCGAACGCGTGCAGAGGTTGTCGACGCAGCTCAAACCGACTACGCACTCATTTGCAGTGGTGCATGCCAAACCCTCACCCTTTCTTTTGAGACAGACACCGAAAGAATCGCCCTCTTTGACGTAGCAGAAAAGGAAAGTCGTACAGTCGCTGTTGCTGACACAAGGATCGTTGACGACGCCGGTACTTGATTTTGAGCATCCGGAAGAACGGCATTCATACCCGGCTACACACCTGTCAAGCGATGAATTGCAACTCTGATCGGGCTGTTTGTAATCGACACACGAACCGGGACAAATGTTTCCGCGCATATTGCACCAGCCGTTTTTGCACTCTTCATCCTGATTGCACTCCTGTTTCAAAGTCTTCGACCCTTTGAATACTTTGGCGCATTCAGGAATGTCGAGAAGCTGGACATCAAACGGATTGCACGGTTCCATTTGAGCGATAATTGAAAAACAGCTTTCAGCCTGCTCCATATCAAGTGAAAGCCATCCCATCTCCTCAGCATTTTTCAGCATATCATATTTCTGTTTAAAAATTACCGATTCGCCTTTGTGAAAACCTTCAAAAGAAGTTGAGGAATTAAGTATCGTTTTCGGACAGAAAGAGAGATTTTCAGCATTGACAAAACCTGAGGTGCACTTGACCGAAGCATTACAGAGCGTATCGAGATACCTTTCGAAAAAGCCGACCGTATTCATATCGCCTTCACTTGACTTGGAATCTCCGCCGCATGAAGAAAAAACCAATGCAACAGTAAGGACAAAAAGCAGTTTTTTCATCTAAACCTCCTGATTTATTTTAAATTTTCTACCGGTTATTTTCTGACACACCGGACATGCCGGCAAAATTTCAGACATCTGCCTGCCGCATTCGCAGCACACGAACAGAGAACTGTCGGGAATCGCAGCATCAAGAATCTTGAAATCACCTGCAAATGAATTTCTGACCGTCAGTTTGTGAGCTGCAAGTGTTTCAGGAACGATATTCGAACTTTTCTCTTCATATTTGAGATTTTTGTTGAAAATCACCTGAAACAACTCTTTATAAGTGCCTTCAACACCGTAATTTATCTCGCTGCCGTTTTCAAAATCAAGAAGGAATGAGCGGGCAGAAATCTCGTAATTTTCGCCGGAATCAACGATTTTCTTAAGATATTCCGAACTTTTCTTCATGTTGGAATTTATAAGAGCCGAAAGATAATCTGCAAAAAGCGACTGCTCTCCGTCTCCGCACTTTTTTGAAAAGAGCGAGAGCCATTTTAAAGCACCGTTTTTGTCATTTTCACGCAGCCTGAAAAAATGATTTACCGCTCTTGCACAGTAACGCTGCAGAACAGCATCATTTTTCGGTTCGGTAAGCGAAAGGTATCTCTTGATCTCTTCAAGCCCGGCTTCGTAGTCACCTTCAGCTTCATAAACCTCGGAAAGAAGAAGAGCCGCCGGAGCATAATCGGCACACTTGACAGCATCTTTCAACACCGACACAGCCTTTTTATTCTGCTTCAAAACGATGTAGTCCCGGGCAATGTGCTCCAGAACCATCGCACGGAAAACACCGGCCGTCACAGGTCTGAAAAGAACGTCGCGGTGAAGTTCCAACGCTTTTTCGGGATTTTTGTCACGCAGAACATCTCCGGCAAAAAGCCAGAAAACAGGCTCTTCGGGATAGATTCCGGCCAGTTTTTTAAGTTTTGCAAAATATTCAGAACGGTTGTTCAGGTGACAGTCGCGCAGAGCATCGAAAAAATCCTGGATCTCAGCCGGAAACTTATAAGTTGAAGTATATTTTTTGCTTTTTTTTCTGAAACGATCAAAAAACCACAAAGCAAACTCCTAATTTTGTTCCTGATTTTCGTTTTCGACCTCTGTTGAAGGAAGTTTTTCGCCGTTTTCGGCAAAAGTCGAATCGTCGATATCGGCCAACTTTTCGTTACGGACTGCAATAAGCTCCGATTTAAGTTTTTTCAACTCTTTGCGCAGCTTCCTTTCGTTGCCTGACATGAACATAATATCAATAAATACAGCCAGAACCGAAAAAATAACACCTGCAAGAAAGCAGAACAGAGAAAGCAGCCAGAGCTGAATATCCTTTACAGAAACAAAAATCAGATTGAGGGTTACGTTTGTATCGTTCATTCTTGCAAAATATGAGATCATGACCGCGATCAGGGCTATGACCAAAATAAAAAGCAGTTTTTTAACAAGTTTCATGATTCACCTTCTTAAGTTAAACAAACAAAAAACGGTGTATTATACGCAGAAACCAAATATTCTGAATTTTTTTTAAGGGAAGGCTGTCACCTGTGATCGACATTGAACCACCACTCAGCACTTAAACCGAAATAGTGAAGAACAGAATGTTTCGCGCGGAAATCCTCTTTGTTGTAGGAGTAGCGGGCATCGTCGTTCTGTACGGCAAGCGTGTAAACCAGACGGAGCTGAGGTCTGCCGTAATTACCGCCGCCGTAAGTAACTATCGGAATTAGCGAGAATTTTGTCACCTGCGGCATAATGCTTTTGGTTTTGCCGTTACTCAGATTTGCCAACCCGTTCATATCCTTGAGCTGGTGAGAAACTTCGAAAGCCAGATAAAAGTTTTCATGGATAAAGAAATGAGGACGAAGCGAAAATGTGTACTCTACAAAATCGTCATTGTCGTACTTATTGCCGTCAGAATCCCTGAACGAGCGGACATAACCGCCGAAAATCGCACCGAACCAGCCGATTTCCAGATTGGATGTGACAGCAAAAAGGATCTCGCGTGCGTCTTTTGTTTTGTAATCGATATCGAATCCCCACGGAACAGTCATAAGACCGTAAGCCGCCAAGCCACCGGAATATTTGAAGAAAATATCGGTAAAACTGTTTTTTGCATAGCCGAAAAAACCAAGTTGCGCACCAAGCGACCAGCCGAAATCTTCGGGATAAACTATCGAATTGTCTTCATCAAGCGGATCGTTGCTCTTTTCGCCTGCGCTTATCCTCTGAAATTCGCCGATGAGTTTCCATTTCAAGCCGAGTTTTTCAGAAACATTGTATCTCTGCATATACTTGAGCCCGGTAACTATGCGCTGCCTGTCCATCCAGGTAATGCTTTCGGAACCGAAAGTATTCGAAACGACTTCCTGTTCCTGATACTGCCAGTCAACTTCCAGACGGTTGAAACCGAAATAATATTCAAGAGCAAAATCATCGAAGTGAAGCGTTACGCCGCCGCCGTAAATATTGTCGTCGTCAAGAGGCCAGAAATCCAGAAGATAGATGTCGTCGCCGCGGTACATTCTGCTCCCTACCCAGAAACCGAGCGGTTTCCAGAAAACGTTTTCAGCCCTGACGAAAAGATTTCTGACTGTATTCAGCGCGATCCATTTGCCGCTGTTGTGGAAAAGCGATTCGGAAAAAGCAAGAGTCGAAACAAAATCAAAAAGCGGGCCGTTATCGCCGATCTTCTTGAAAAGATATGCGAAATCAAGTTCGACATAGCTTTCCTGCTCAAGTCTGCTTCCGTGACCGACTATGTTCACCCACTTCGGAGAACCGCCGCGAAGATCAGTCGCAGGCTGGACACGGCCGTAGGAACCGAACACAAAACCTCTGCCGTCGTCTTTTTTCTTTTCCGCGACTTCTTCAGACCTGGCTTGATCAGCAGCCTTAACCTCTTCGGCAGCCGGAGTTTCAGCTTCAGCCGCTTTCACCGGAGCATTTTCGGCAGCAGGCGTTACAGCTTCGGCGGGCTGAGTCTCAGACTTTTCAGAAAGAGCTTCTTCCCCGTCTTCATCCTCTTCATCGGAAGAAACGGCCTGTTCTTCAGCCTGGTCGGCTTCGTCATCTTCATCCGCAACGAGTATGACTGGGAACGAAAGCAGCATTAGAAAGAATAAATAGTTGACGATACTCTTCATAATTTTCACACCTCACAAAAAAACCGCCAATTTTAGCAGTATTTATAAGGTTGTCAAAAGAAGTTGCTGATTTTCTCACAAAACCGTAACTGTCGTAACCATTTTCCCCAAAATTCTGAAATCTTCACGGCAGGTAACGTTTATCGGAGAGTATTTTTCATTTTCGGGAAGGAGAAAAACTTCGTCGTTGCTCAGCGAAAGACGTTTCAAAGTAGCCTCGCTGTCAATAAGAGCGGCCACTATATCGCCGTTTTCGGCAAGTGGCTGGCGCTTTATTATGACAAGATCGCCGTTGTTGATCCCGGCATTGATCATACTGTCGCCGCGGACTCTGAGAGCGAAAAATCTTCCCTTTCCGATGTTGCTTTCATCGACAAGGATTTCACCTTCCATATTTTCATCGGCAAAAATCGGGGCACCGGCAGCGATCGTTCCTATAACCGGAACCTTAACCAATTTGACAGACTCGCTTTTTACAGATTTTTCATTTTCAGGCTGAGCGAGTATACCGATAGTTCTTGCAGCACCTTTCTGTCTGGTTATATACCTTTTTTTCTCAAGCCTTTCGAGCTGCTCGAAGACCGAAGTCTGCGTGATGTGCAGGATCTCAGAGATCTCCTTCGCGGTCGGAGAATAACCGTTCTCAGCAATGAAATCGGAAATCGTCTTCAAAACTTTAGCCTGGGATTCAGTAAGTCCGTTCTGTCTTGCAACTGTCATTTTTCACCTCACAAAAAAACATAAACCCAGCCATTATATACCTTGAATTTAAAAGGTCAAGAAAAAAAGTGATTTATTCGCCTGTTGAATCAGCTTCGCAGTAACCGCTGTATTTGTCACCGTTGCCAAGATGATAACCGTCGTTGCATACGCAGTAAAGCTGATGTGCTCCTGTCGGCTCGTAATAGCATGATCCGTAGGGACCGCAGAAAGTTGACAGAACAGACGAACACAAACTCGTATCTTCAGTCTGACTCTGCGGACATCCTGACGATGCATATTGCGACGGCGGATTGTTTTTATCACAGATCGTACATTCAACATTATTGAGAGTTTCAAAAACTGTTATTAAAGCACCACATTGAACAGTAGTTCCTGTTCCAAGACTTGAGGTCCCTGTCTTCCAACCAGAATCACACAGACATTCGCCTGTCGTATTGCTGCATGTTCCGTGTCCGCTGACAGTACTTGTCATTTCTATTCCCAACGCTGAAGTTCCGGAGCATTGATGCGATTGGAAACACTTGTTTACATCACAACTTTTTATGCAGACGCCGTTGCTCATGAAATATCCCGAAGCGCAGGTATTGCATTTTTCTCCTTGATAAGCGGCTTCGCAGGTGCATTTTTCTGTACCGCCTTCAACAACACACGCCGTTGCGTGACCGTTGCAGAAATGAACCGGATCACAGCTTTTGCAGTCCGTTCCTGTATAATATTCGTTTTCACATTCATTACAGCTGGCTTCGTTGGTCGCAAAGTCGATTCCGCATTTTTGCGGAGGAGTGCAGGTTTTCAAAGAGCAGTCTTCCTTGCAAACTCCAGAATTATTCAGCATATAACCGTCAGCACATCTTTCGCACCATCTTCCGCCCTGATGTTTTGAATCGGAACATGTGCAGACAGCCGTATTTCCCTCTACCCTGCATCCGTTGTTATTGCACGGATTCGGATCGCATGTCAGGTTGACTACGCATGAGCGGACATCGGGATTTCCGTCTTCATCGTCGCCTTCCGCTTCCAAATGATAACCTTCGGCACATTCCGAGCAGTCTTCACCGCCATGGGTCTCATCGCATGTGCATTTTCCTTTTTCGAAGTCACACTCTCCAAAACCGCTGCATGCATTAGGACAGCCGGTAATATCATCAGGGATCTCTGAATCTGTGTCGTTTGCTACGGGAATTTCACCGTCAGAATCATCGTTGCCCGGCAATTCTGAACTGTCTGAATCGGATGTGTCAGTAACATCCTGAGAATCAGTATCTCCTTCCTGAGTTGTATCCGCCTCTGCGCTCGGTGGGGTGCAGACCGAATTTACACAGGAATAACCGTCAGGACAGTCAAGAACAGTGACGCATGAGTCATCTTCTTCCGAAGCACACGCCGCGAAAACGAAACAAAGAAACAAAACTGAAATCAAAGCTGAAAACTTCATTTTTCTCTCCTTTAAAAAAACCGCGTTATTTTAGTGAAATTATATTATTTGTAAACATAAAAGATAAACAAGAATTGCCGGAGCATTTTTAAGCCTCTAAAATCACCGTTTATTTTACTTTCGGCAATTTATCTGAATAATTGCCTTGATTTTTTGCGGGGTCCGTGCTTTGATGTTAAAATTTCTGAAATATTTCAGTTTTTTACTGTTCCTGCCGCTTTTTTCAGGCTGTGAGCACACTAAATACACAGATTCAGCCGAATATATATATGAAGTAGAACCGAATGAAGCGACTTATCAGGCTTTGGAAATTTCGGAAGGGAACATTTACGCCGCAGAAATTGCAAAACCCAAAGGAAATTCAGCCGATACCGATCTTTTTAAGATCTGGCTGCCGTCCGGAACGCTTATTACTTTTGAGTTTGAAAGCAGAGAAAAAAATTTCGAGCCTTACATCGGTCACACCGACAATCTTGGCAACTACACTTTCGCAGTTTTCAAAGTTCCCGGAAAGCGCCGGGCAGCATTCGTGACGACTGCCGACGGCTGGCAGTATTTTGAAATCGGTGACAAAAGAAATACCGGAAACGAAAAGAAAACCGGCGGCTTCAAATACTGGTTCCGAGTTATTTCGAGCCATATATGCGACACTGAAAATTACGAAAAAATCGAATCAAATTCAATGCTTAAAAGAGTTTTTTCACAAAACGGCAGCCATATTGACATCCTTGAACCGGTTTTCGAAAAAAGTGCACTTTATCAGATAAATGTCGACACGAAAAATATTCTGAGCGACAAATTTTCTTTTGTTATGAACTGCGGAAGCCGCGAAATCGTCGCCGGAAACGACGATGAAGACTACTACAGCAATAAAATCGATCCTCTCATTTATTCAAGGCTTGAAGGGAATCTGCGGCATCTTATTGTGACCGGCAGAATGCTGCTGGATCTTGACGAAGCGGAAGACGAGGTCTTCGATATTTCCTTCACGCAGCAGCCCGGATCGGAAGAACTCGAGCCGAACGACACCTTCAACTACGCGAACATCATTGATTCGACCGACATTTCAGGATACCTGGACAAAGAGAAAAAAAATATTTTGGGTGAAGAAAGCGACGACGAAGACTGGTTCAGATTCAAGGTGGAAAAAGGCGATATCCTGAGCTTCAGGATCACGCCGGAAAATCCGAATCCTTTCATTGCGGAGATATGGGCAGGATCATACGACATAACCGGAAGCGGTCTCATCGCGCTGAGGGCAAGCATGCTCTCCGGCATCGAAACGCACAATATCAATATGCTCTCCCCTTTCAACGGAGAACTCTATCTCGACCTTTTGGGAAACGATGTCCCCTACAATATCGAAATCAGCAGAAATAATGAAATCGAAACTTTCGATTCTTACGCCGGAGAGCTTGAAACCGAACTTCCCGACTGCGGCTGGAAATTTTTCAGATGGAATGCCGATAAAGAAAAAAATCTCGCAGAAATCACCCTTTCAATTACTGAAAATCTTGCCGGACTCTACATTTTCGACAGCAGCCTGATGCCTTCCGCAACACCTGATCCGGCGGAAACCGTCCGTTTTTTCTCAAGAAAATACGAATTGACCGAATCGCTTGTGTTCGGAATCTCCATCGGAAACTGCGAACAGAACTCCGGCGAAAAACTCCGTCTTTCGATAGAGGAAAGCATTTCAAAACCTGAAAAATGGACTCACGGAACCGATAAAAATCCAGTCAAAATAAAAACTGATTCCGCCTACTTCGGATACTTCGACACAGACAGCGATTTTTACGAAAACACCTTTGAATTTACGGCTGAACGTGACGGGACCGTCTACATTTCGACAAGCCCCGACCGCGGATCGACCGCTTTCGACATCGACACAGTCATGACTCTGCTGCACAACGGAGTTGAAATAGCAACTTCCGACGACATGATCCCGACCATCCATTTCAACAAATACAGTTTTATCACTCACAAAGTGAAAAAAGAGGAGACCTACACCGTAAAAATCACACCGTTCATGAGCGAAAGCTCCAACATTTCGGCAATGAATCTCAAAGGTTATTATATTCTTGACTTATATTTAAAGTAATAATATGTTCGCGCAACGTTGTTTTTTTACTTTTTCAGGAGGAATTATGAAAAAATTGATGCTTTTCTTGCTGGCAGCGCTGATGTTCGTAAGCTGCGGCGAAAAATCGAAATCTCTTCAGGATCAGGTAGACGCTTTCATTCAAAATTACCTTTACGCAGTCCGCGACGCTTCCGACGGCAAAAAGGGAACTTTGCAGGAAATTTACGACAACTGGCTTTCAACAGAGATGAAAAAAGTCGTAACATTCGAAGATTTCAAAGATTTTGCAACAACGACCTACAAAGGTAAAATCGGTGCCGAAATCAGAACTTCGCGCGCAAATATCGTTATCGATGCAGAAACCAAGGCTTTCATCGAAGCTACAGGTCAGACTGCAAACATGGGTCGTATGGCAGGCGTTATGAACGAAGACGCATCCCTTATCTTCACAGTGAGAGTCGTCAAGGAAGGCGAGGCTTTCAAAGTCGAACTCCAGACGCTTATGGCAGAAATCACCGAGCGCAACACCGAGCAGGCAAGACTTGCAAACCTGCTTAAAAACTACAAAGGACTCATTAAGATCGACGACATCACCGGCAAAAAGGTTCCGGGACGTCCGGGACTTGCAGAACTTACAGGAACGATCCTCAACGGCAGCAGCGACCTTGATATGATCAGAGTCGGCATCAGAGTCCGTTTCAAAGACAAAAACGGCGATGTCATTTATGCAGAAAACTTCCTTCCTGTAACCGACATGAGATACGAAGGACTCAGGACTTCGCTGCTCCCGAACTCGGTAAAAGTTTTCAAAACCGTAGTAAAAGACATTCCGGAAGAGTGGGATCCCGATCAGCCGCTTTCCTTCAATTTCTACATCATTGACGGTGTCCACATCACTCCGCAGGAGCTTGTAGCCGAAAACAAGGAAAGAGACAGACTCAAAAAGCTCATCGAAGACACCAAAAAGGCTGACGAAGAGGCAAGAAAACAGCTCAAAGAGATCTGGGAAAGAGAAAAAGCCCTCAAAGACAAGATCAAAGAGCTCCAGAATCAGGGTGAATAGTAAAAAAACGGAGATTTTTTCGTGAAAATGAATTTTTTTCTTGACTTTAAAAAAAATTGTGGCTATAAAGCCGCCGTTTTGATCGTCCTTTCACTTTTGAGTTTTGGAATTTTTGCGAAAGACTTGAATTTAGCCTATCTTCCGGCTCAGGCAACTAAGACCGGAGACAACAAGTATCAGCTCATGAAAGACTTCGATACTTCGGTAAAACAGGTTCAGGCGCTTTTTGTTGGAGACAGTTCGGTAAAAGACGAGCTGCTCACCAACGAAGAGAATTACCGGGTTCATGTTTTCTACAACCTGAAACAGTCTGCACCGTGGCACAAAATCTACGTCATCGGCTGGGATGACAAAGTCTTTGCAAGAATCTTCAAATAAAGCATGAGGTTCCCGGATCGTCCAATGGCAGGACTACGGATTCTGGCTCCGTCAATCAAGGTTCGAATCCTTGTTCGGGATCCATTTTATTCATGCAATGACCCCTTCGTCTAGCGGTTAGGACGGCGGCCTCTCACGCCGCTAACAGCGGTTCGAATCCGCTAGGGGTCGCCAGAGTTTTTGAGAGGCTTCCTTTTTTATTTCCTTTCATTTTTTCCAATTCAAGTTTTAGATTTAAGGCTTGAATTTTTTTGTCTTTATCAAAATCTGTTTAAAATTTGACTATCGCCGCCTTTTTCTTAAAATAAATGACTTTTTTAGTTTTTTGCCGTAATTCGGAGGAAAAATGACTGGAAAGGCTGTGATTTCAAGATATAGATACGGAAATTTTCTTTTTTTAGTTTTGTTGCTCGCCTTTTCGGTTTCCTCATGCGACCTCTTCAACGACTGCTCAAGCTCGAATTCCTACACGATGCGCTGCAACGGGCTTTACATTGAACAGTGCATCTACTCAGACGGCGGCTACAAGTGGGAGCAGTATAAAAACTGCATAACAGGCTGTCCCTCCGATATCGGAAACCCGTCATGCATCGCTTCGACCTGCTCATGCTCGGTCCAGTCAAAATATGTCTGCGACAGAGGAGGCATCTACCGCTGCAACGGTAACGATGCCGAAAAATGCGAAAGTCTGGACTACTACAAGGGATATATCTGGAAAAACATCAAAAACTGCGGATCTCTCTTCCCCGAAAACGAAGTCGTCGAAAGCGGCTCATGCAGTTCGACAAATGAATACTACGAGCCGAAATGCGTTCCGAAGATCAAGAAGGCTTTCCGCGGAAAATGGCTGAGGCTCGATAACGGCTCAGATTTCTATCTCGGGACAAACGGCATAACGAGAGGTTCCTACAACAGCCAGTTTATCCCGGAATCGGTCACGAAGATCGACGACAACATGCTTGAAATAGCGACTGAGGACGAAACTTTCAGGCTCATCCGCAACAGCATCACCGACGCGACTCTCAAACTTAACGTCAAACGTGCAGGAACTTTCACGAAATCGCCTTCCGGAAACGGTGTCGGCGGTATCGACGTCGTTCTCGAGAATACGCAGGATTCTGGCGAGACCTACGAAAAGCAGTCGGGAAACGGCGGAAACACCGAGTTTGACGGCATAGTTTCAGGCGAATACACGATCTCGGTCGAAGGAACGAGCGTGACACAGACGATCGCAGACCATCTCAACGCAGGGAATTTCTACTTTTCGCCGAACGGCTACATCTACAAAGCGCTTCTCAATTCTACAAACGATGTTTACTACGCCGAAGACCGCGACAACAGCGAAAACGGCAACCGCTACACGGTCTATCTCCGCGTTTACAACCTCGGAAACCAGGACGCTTCGGCCACAACGATCTCGCTTAAAACCGACGACACTTCGGTCAAAGTAGAAGCAAAAGACGAAATTTTGGGCACGATCGAGCCCGAAAGCTACGTTTCATACTCTTTTTCGATCGAAACGACCCCGTTTTCCAAGACAACCACGCTGAAAGATGCAGTTTATCACGATGTCGAATTTTTAGTTTCGCTTAAAGACATAAACGGCGAAATCTGGGAAGACGTCGTAACTCTGCGGATCTTCAGGAAAGCGGTGCCGATATACCTTTATTCCACGATGTCGAACCCCTTCATCCTCCTTTCACCGCACCGCGAGATAGTCAGCATGTCGAGCGTCGTCTGGGTCCCATACCGCCCCGATGCAAAATACAAACTCATCGCGCAGAGCCTGACGCTTAACACCGAAGGAGTCTATTCGATAGGCGTCGGTTCGTGGGACAAGGACAAATGGAATTCCGACCGCGAAAATTTCACTGACGTTTCGAACTATGAACCCAACAATCAGGAATCACAGGCAAAAACTCTCTACATGAACTCTCAGACAACATCCTATCTGCACAAAAGCGACCTCGATTTCTGGATCATTGACATGAGCAAATAATGAATAAGATCAAATACTTACTTTTCATCTTCATTATATTTTCACTTTTTACCGCTTTCGCTAAAGACGAAGCGCCGCAGAACAAATTCAGCGTGAACATCCAGTACAGCCAGACATCCGGCTTTATTCCGGCAGCCGACATCCTCTGGCACTACACTTCCGATATTTTTTCATCTTTATACGGAAATTACTACATCGCAGCGGAAAAAAAGAGCCTCGAAAACTATGAAAAGAGCAAATACGCCCTTTTTTCGAAGACTTTCGTCATCGGAGCCGACATTATCGGGTTTTACGCGGCAAAGCAGCCGGCACTTTTCGCAGTTAGCGCAGGAGTCGAATACAAACGGGTGAAAAACGAGGAATTCGGCTATTTTGACCTCGAAGACGATACTGTCACTTTTGAAGATGAAACTCAGCTCGACATGATCTTCCCTTTTCTCAAACTCAGGATCGACAAATACACAGAGCGGGTGAACAACCGGTTTCTCTTTGTTTTCTACCCGACCTACTGCCTTTTCACAGACCAGAAACTCTTTTTTGATCCGCTCACTCTGCGCGTTTACGAAACAGATTCAGTCAAGTGGCAGGTCCCGGCGATCGAGCTTTCTGAAGAAGTCCTTTTCAGTTTTTCCCCTTTCGGCGGGATCCTGATCAGCGGAAATTTTTCATTCTGGCAGGCAAAATACAAGTCTGCAGTACTCAAAAAAAGGTCGGGAAAATACGTTTTCGACAAAGTCGGCGTTACCCAGAACTTTTTTGAATACGACGCAAGCATGTCCTACGTCCTCCCCTTCGAGATCGCCGGAAAGATACGCCCGAAACTCGGTGCCGGCATCCTCGGATCAGCTGAGTTCCGTGAAAACGACGGCAGAAAATCGACTCACAAAGATATCGGATACCTTATCGTCGCAGGATTTTATTACTGAGAATGTGGAGGCGTTTTCGAAAATGCCTTCGGAGCTAAAGATTACCACCCGTCATCTGAGCAGTTATTGGTGTTGTAACCGTCACAGGTCGAATTGCATGTCGCCGTTCCGCTGACATAATTTGGATCCAACTCCGTGCAGTCTATCGGTGCTCCGTCGCAGATTTCGTCACCTTCGACTATGCCGTTTCCGCAGAGTGCAGGAACATCGCTGTTTGTTGAAATCCAGATGGTGTTTTCATCGTAGAAGTAAGTGTATCCGTCGAAAGTGTAGACATCCTGAAGCTCCCTGATATCGCCCGAAAGTTCGGTGAAAGAAATATCTCCGTCGCCGTCGTCTTCAAATCTGTAGGTTTCGTCATCGCAGGAAAGATAAAATCTGCCGTCAGAGCTTCCGACTTCTATTTCGAAGCATCCGAAGAACTCGTTCGCTTTCAAAGTCAGATTTTCTGCATCACGGATCTCCACCGGAGAGAACAAAGCATCTTTGTAAAGTCCGATTTCACCGTTTTCTATCGCAAAATCGAGCACAGATCCATTGTTTATTGAAGTGAGGACGCTCATAGTTTCAAGGTCTCTGACTTTTATGCCGTAGTCGTCACCGACGTAAAGTTTACCGTCGTAAACTTCGACTTTGTACTGATAGTTGAGGAAAGCTGAAACGAACAATGTTTGTGTAAGCGTGTCGTTTGAAGCATCAAGTTTGTAGAGTCCGCCGTTTGTCGCTGCAAAAAGAGTATCGCCGTAAACTTCAAGGTCGTTGACTCTGCTGCCTGTCGAGAAGGATGAAACTAAAACAGGAGAGATCGGATCGGAAATGTCGTAGACTTTTATTGCATTGTTTGTGCCTACATAAAGCCTGTCACCTTTTCCATCCAGGCTGTAGACGGTTGCGCCGGCCGAGAAAGAGTTATACCACGGATGGGTGAACGGAACACATTCGCCGCTTGTTCCAAGACCGCCTTGAAGTGCTGTGCCGGTTTCTTTCAGGCAGTAATCACCAAAACCCTGAACATTAGCTCCTTCTACCGGAACTGTTTCGATCACGATATCACCTGTGCCGTCAGCAGCAAATATCGCTCTGTTTGTAGTTCCGTTAAGCCTTATGACTCTGTCGGTAAGGATGATATCGTCTCCGTCAAAATCGATTCTCAGAGTTATCGGGAACATATTGATATCATTGCGGATAAGCTGCCATCCGTCTGTTTCAGTGAAACTCCAGATATCTGTTTTTAAATCGGCTGAGTTTTCGCCGAATCCGGCTCCACCGGCAAGATAGAGAACATCATCCTGAATTTCAACATTGTAAACATCTCTGCCTTCCGGTAAAATCGTGCCGGAAATATCTTCAAAATAAGGATTTCCGTTCTGTTCCGAAAGTTTGTAGACTTTCATTCCCGAAGTGGTTTTGCCAAGAGCAAAAAGGCTGTTTCCGACTGAATGAAGCGTGATTTTTGAAAGGCCTGTGAGAGAACCCAAATCTATCGGTTCAAAAATCCAACGCAGAGTGCATGTATCTATTAACTGCGGCGGTGTTATTGTCTGACCTGTCGATTTAATCTGATAAACATGAGGCGTATTGCCGCCGTTACTGCTGACGACATAAAGCTCTCTGTTATGGTAAGTTGAAACCGTCGGCATAAAATTGGGGACATTGCTGACATCTAAAATGCCTTTTGTTCTCCAGTCACCGTTGGAATTTGCATCCATTGTAACGATTTCGAATGTAAAATTGGATGAAACAGCTTCCTGAATATTTCGAAGTGAAAATACGGTATTGTTTTGAACGGCAAGAATACCTTCATTCATTACTGAAGCGTTTTTGGTTATCGTCAAAAGAAGAAGCGGACGGCTCTTTTCAACAACGGAAGGCATTCCAAGCGCGTTGTTGTTCCATTCTCTGAAAGCAACACCTGTGTTAATCAGATCAGAACCGTAGTCATTCTTGAAATAATGCTCAGTTATCGGCATTTCGTAAGGACGAGGACCGTGGATAAGCCTTTCAATTATCATGTCATGCCACTCTTCTATAGGGAAATTACAAGTGCCTGAGCAGGATTCAGAAGGATAAAAATAAGCCACAGGTTCTTTATGATAAGTTACGGTAAGCGGATTTAAAGTAAGTCTTTGAGAGCGTGTGTACTTCTTTTGGTTTTTAAAAAAATTCGGATTTATCTCATTTGTTTGAGTGAGATAATTGAAATCTGTCCCACCGTGAACACCAGTTGACATGGTGTAGTAAAATTTAGGAATATCTCTGTCTTCGCAAAAACCTGAAGTCGGTATATTTTGGCATTCAGGCGCAACGGTCAAAGCATTCTCAAAAAAATCGTTGTCTTGTATAAAATCATATCTCCAATCCCAATTGATTATTCCGATTCCTTCAATTGCTCTAGATATTTCAAATTTTTTGATTTTTATTTCTGTAAATTCATCACTTTCTTCAGGACGCCCTTTCTTTTTGATAAATTTCCAATTTAACACATTTTCTGTGTTTATTGGTATAGGATCTGTTCCATGACTGTATCCGAAGTTTGCATCACAATATTCTGAAAAATCAGTTTTGTGTTTCTCTTCAGTTGTACAATATCCATCTGTTCCCCATAAATCTTTTTCGTCCTCAGGAAGCCAGCAGTATCTTGTCGTTGCAGTTTCAAAGTGAGTCCTTGAATTTGTTGATTCCATTTTGATTCTTACGGAAAGAGCTTCATTCATTCTCATTAGAAATACATCGTGACCGTTTTCATGAACAAGAGTTTCTTCTTTAAAATGAATTCCTTTTGGAATACCTGAAAATTTAGCCCAGTCAACCAATTCGAGAAATTCAGGACGGTTTTCACGATCACAAGCATCTCCGACACCGTTCAAATTGTGATCAGGCTGCCACCACCAGTTGCCGTTATCGTCTTTATAGAGACTTTTTTTTGTCTCCATACTTATTGCCCCACCATCTATACAAACAGGTGTTAATCCACTATAATCATAAGTGTCGCATGATCCAAGAACTATTTCAGAATTGTTTAGAACTCTTTTATTAGGAACATTTTTGCAATTATCACAATCGTCTCCTGCTTTGTCTCCATCTGAATCACGTTGATCCGAATTTCCATAAAAAGGACAGTTGTCACATATATCACCAACTCCGTCACCATCAGAATCTATCTGATTTCTGTTGCTGTGAGCGGGACAGTTGTCTATAAAATCGGGAATTCCGTCCCCATCACCATCATGCATGGCTTTGTCTGATTCTTCTTCTCCTGCTATCTCTTCAGTAATGACATTTCCGTTATTGTCAAAACCTGTAATTTTTTTAAAATCTAAATTGTTAAAAAAAACTGTCATCGTCGTTGGTGTAGTTCTCTGTCGAACGGAACCGTCATTCAGAGTATCCATACTAAAAGAATGAATTAATCTTTGAGTGCTGCCGTCATCTGTTACAAAATTAAAGGAACTCGGAACTTTTATGATGTTTAAAGCATCAGCATGACCTAAAAAATCTCTAATAGTTTGTCCATGACTGTTTTTTATAATAAAATAATCAAATTTCGTTTGTTTACAATCTCTCGTATCACATTGATTATCGCCATTGACATCTTCATTAGGATCACAATGACTGTCATTATCTAAATCCCAGCATCTTTGATCAAGACAGTCTCTCGGAGTACACCTGCCGTCACCGTTCTTATCTTCTTCATCTGGATTACATTTACCATTATTATTCGAATCCCAGCATCTGTTTTCAAGATAACCTACAATAAGAACTGAGTGAGTAATTTGAAAATTATATTGTACCGGGTTGTTTGGATCAATATAATCAGTAACATCCGTGAGCCCATCGTTTACTTTGTTATCGTTCTGATTAATCCCATCTTTAAAATCAGAAAGGGGGTTGGGAGCCGTCAAAATAAAATCATAACCTAAAGATTGTCGTGTATTTATTATCGGTGAATTCTGTATATCTTGAATATTCCAATTTAAGCTTAACAAAACAGGATTTTTTAGTCCTAATTGCCATTTAACTTTTTCTTCCATTTGATAATAATCAGGCTGAATATTGTCTCTAATGCCGCCGTAAGGGTGTTCGCATTCAACAACTACTTTATTGTTGTTAATATCTACACACTGTGTTATAGGAATCCTTTGTATATTTGTTACCAGATTGGTGTTTTTAGACGGATAAACAACTACAGCATTCCGATTTTTTGCTTCATGAAACATACATTCTAAAATGTTGTTCGTGTAATTTGTGCCGGATGTCTCAATATTACATTCTGGAGAATAGTAATTATAAGATTTAATTTCATTCCAATAATTTTCCCAACCTATAGGGTTGCCTTGAGGATCATTGTTTTGTTTACTATAAAATGGGAAATAGTAACCGTGAACTGTTCCTTGTTCAGACATTTTAATTAAAAGAGCCTTATCTTCGAAATCATTTTCTGTTGTAACAATCGTCCATGCTTCTGATAGATTTACAGGACTCCATTTTTGAGTGTTAGCTTGGATGTAACTATCCAGCAGAGTTGATATTTTTGTTTCTATTGCTGCTGTTGCCGCCCATTTTGAACAGGTTCCACCTATCTGATCTTTTATATTCGAGACATAATTCTTGCTATTGTTGTTATTATTTTTATTGCAGTTTGCAAGAGAGTAGTGAACATAATCTGAAGTATCGCCGTCTATTGTATATTGCGTTATCCCAGATTCACATTTGAAGTCCAAAAGCCAATTTTGAATAGGAGAAAAAGTAGGAAATGTAGGGTTATTGTAATAATTTAGAAGTTCTTCTGCTTCTTCATAACTCATATAGGTGTAATTTTCTGCAAAACAGAGAAAATTTAACACCAAAATCAGAATCATTGTGATTTTTTTCATTTTGTTCTCCTTTATAAGTTATTCTTCAAACGGACATATATTTTCTTCTTTACAGTAACACTCCATATCCCGAAGTATCAATGGTGTTGAGTTCCTTTTCTGATAAAGCAACCATTTACCTTCGAATTCAGCATAACCATAAGGGAAAATAATAGTTTCATCTGAATAAGTCTCATCTTTTTCCATTTTC
Source organism: uncultured bacterium (assembly GCA_905235605.1). GTDB lineage: Bacteria > UBP6 > UBA1177 > UBA1177 > UBA1177 > UBA1177. The sequence continues at coordinate 5,951 of CAJOMF010000008.1, read as the reverse complement.
TTCATGCAGTATTTTTTATTTTTATCAATTCTATAATAACAAAGCCGACCTCCATTTTCTGCCCCATCAGTTGTTATTTCCTCGTACAAAAGCAGGTTCCCGCGAAGCATTCTCGGAGGGACAGAGTAGGCTTTAGGAGCTGACTCTTCCGTAAAATCTGTTATAAGGTCTTTTCTTTCAAACTGGTCTCCATTTCGTTCAACAAGAACAATTTTTTTCTTAAAAGTATCATAATAAACGAACCTATTTTCATTTTCTTTGTCAAAATAAAGATATTCTGTCTGTTCCCCCTCTTGATTAAATTTAAGACAGTCTTCAAGTTTCTGTGGCTTTTTGGATAAATCGCAGATCCAACCGTTTACATTGTCATCGACAAAAGAAAGTGTGTCCCCAACAAGAGATGGAAACCATCCCAAACCATAACCAAGCGAAGTCCATTTCCATTCCCCGACTTTTGCATAGAGCATTCGCTTACCATTAGCATCAACAAGATTTACGAACGCCCATTTTTCGTTCAAAGCAGGTTCATAAGAAATGCTTTTGACTTTTTTGTCATAAACAATTTCGACCTTGCCGTTGTCATCAATATAGGCAAGAAAAATATTTTCATTGTTCAAATCATAACTTCTCTTGTCTGAAATCAATGCGAGTCTTTTGCCTTTATAATATGCCTGCTCCTGATGCCGTGCAGGAATAATGAGAGAATATTTTTGAGTCTTGATATCGTAAGTTACATATTTCCTTTTTGCAGGCCAGTGTTCATAATTAATTCCGGACGGATATGTTTGAAATCCAATTTTTCCTTCACTTATGTTCCATGCTTTTACTACGCCATTAGAACCATCATTTGCCCAGTTCCAAGGGTTGATTTTTAAATCGCACTTATGCATGGCGGTATTTGCTACTTTATACATTTCATCGACTTCTTCTTTTGTCATCGGTTTCAGGCTTTCCAACACGCACGGAGTTCCGCAGCATGCGTATTCAGGATATTCGTGACAAAGTTTTTCATTTTGTTCGTCCCAGAGATTGCGGACACACTGAGGATCTTTTTCGGTCGGAGTATCACAACCGGGGCGGCAGAAGGTGATCTTGCCATCTTTGTCGTAATAAGGGAAGGGAGCTTCACTCAAAGGCGGCTGGCATTCGCTGGAATCATTTTTTCCATAATCGGAATCATTATCATGATCCGCATTCGACGTTTCATCAAAATCATCAACAATTTCAGAGCCTTGCGAATCTGAATCATCATCAATGGTTTCAGAGTCTTGAGAGTCGGTGTCAATATCCGGCAGAACATCACTGTCGTTTTCCGAAATTTTTGATGAAGAACAGGAAAGCAAGAAAATCAATCCCAAAACACCTAAAAATAGTCTTAAATGGGTTGGCATTTGAACCTCCGAAGAATGATTATGTAAAATCCTGTTAAATAGTTTATTTTTTATTGGATTGGAGTCAAGAAGAAAAAATGAAAATTTATAAAAAAATCAATGGATTTGCGAATCTGAGTTTGCAGGAAATGTTGAATAAAAGCTACCCCTCAAACACCCTGATTATTTCCTGAGCTGCCTTGCGGCCTGATGAAATGGCTTCAACGATCGTGGAACCGCCTGTTTTGCAGTCACCGGCATAGACAAGTTTCGCGTTGTCGTCGCTCTTCGTGTCGGAGCGGCTTCCGACTGCGCGGATGATGAGGTCGAAGTAAGGAAGTGAAACTGAGGAGTTTTCAAGCGGGACCCACTTTTCGCCGTCAAAGAAGTTGCGTCTCACGGTGAGACAGAGTTTGTTCCCGATTTTTTCGATTTTTTCGGGGCTTGTCATGCCGCAGAGATCAATTTTGTGGTTGACGAGGTCAAGGTATTCCGCTTTCGATATGCGCATGTCCGAAATGCGGCGTCTGACGAACATTTCGACCGATGCCGCGCCGTTTCTCATTGCTGTCGCAGCGCAGTCTGCCGCGACGTTTCCGCCTCCGATGACCGCAACGTGACCGTTCGTCTGGAAATCTTCGGGATGGTAGAGGAAATCGGTGTATGAAACGCTGAGTTCTTCTCCCGGGATCTTCAGTTCAAGGCAGTTCGGCTCGCCGGTAGAAACGATGACCGCATCGAAACGGTTGAGAAGTTCGACCGTGTGGCTGACCTTTGCGTTGAGCTTGAGCGTTACTAAATCGTTGCTGCTGATGAACTCCCAGTCGCGCTCGATCACTTCATGCGGAAGCCTGTTTTCAGGAATCATGCAGAGTGCGCCGCCGATCTCGTGACGACCTTCGAATATCGTGACTTTGAAGCCGTTTTTCACAAGAAGCGCAGTTGCCGCAAGCCCGGCAGGCCCTGCTCCAACGATGGCGACAGTGTGGCCGTTGTGCGGAAGCGTGACCTTTTCAGGATGATCCACCCTGAAATTGTGAAGGATAGTCGCCTGAACTCTCGGAATGTTGACGGGAAAGTCAATTCCGGAGCGGGTGCATGCCTTCATACAGAATTTGTCTGGGCAGATAAGTCCGCAGGTCTGACCCATCGGATTGACGCGGGTGATCGCCGCTACAGCCTCGTTCCACTCCTCCGCCTTCGAATACTGGATAAATTCGCGCGGATTGTAGCTTACCGGACAAGTTGCTTATTTCCCGCATTCCCGTTTCCACGGTTCTTTCGGATTATCGGGATTCGGCGTATAGTCAATCAACGGACATTTTTCAGGATAGAAGTCACAGTAACACTCCAGATCTCGAACAACTAAATCCTTAACACTGCGGAAAACATAGAAGTTCTTATATATAAATCCATCATCTTTCTGAAACTCCAAGTCAAAATCTTCATCCATGCAAATGACCTTCTTTGTTTTATAGTTGTAAAAACAGGTGTCCCCGATTCTGACATCGTCTTTATCGTAATTTCTCATAAAAAGAATAAGGTCGCCTTCAAAATCGGCAGCTTGTATGGCTGTCAAACTCGATAACTCATAAATGGTTTTGTATTTTATATTGTTTTTATCCGAAATATCGGCTTCAATAAGGCTTCTTCCGGTTAGTCCTTTTTTTTGTGAGCTGTAAATTATTGTGTTTTTATCTTTGAAAATCGGGTATCTGCCGTATTCATCAGCTCTTGAAACCTGAAAACAGCTCGAATCACCTATTTCTAAATCGCAGACTTGGACTTGGATGTCATAATCAAAATAGGTGACCAGGCTGCCAATCATTGATGGATAACCAGCACGGCGATTATTTCCGTAAAGAGTTTCCTTTTTATAAGTAAGCTCTTTCCATTTATCCCATTCTCCGATTTTCGAGTACATGATTCTCATATCGCTTGCATCACGCTTAAAATGTATGCTCGCAAAAATATAGGTATCGCTTGCTCTGGCATCTAATATTTCTGTTGGAGTTTCCACCATTTTGAACGCTTTGCCGTAAGTATTTGTTTCCTTATCGTAGTAAATTAAGTGTCTTTCATTTCTGCCATAATAAGGACTTTCTTCGTGTTCAGCATCTATTCTGAGATCAAAAGTTGAAATAAAATAATATTTTTTATTTTGCCAACCGTTCATATAGTGTCGGGCGTATCTTTCAACTTTACGTGTATTTAAATTGTAAACATACCCACCCCCTGATTGCCATGAAAGATTTGTATGATCCAACATAAATAATACTTTGCCATCTAATTCATTAAACATCATTGATATAGCTAAATCAGATGATTGCCAAAATCCCGGAGTCAATAAAGCATCACATTGGAACTTTCCCGCAGCCGTTGTCTTTTGACTGACATAATTCTTTGAATCATCAACAATTTGCGGTTCAAACGGATAGTTTTCAGCACATAAATCATAAGATTTAGGTTCACATTCGTCACATTTTGACAGAACGCATCTTTTTGACCATAAATCCTTAACATTTTCAGGATCGTTGGCCTGGGTCGGCTTATCAGCATAATAATGGTAGGCTATATTATAATCGGAGAAACTGAAAGCTTCGCAATAAGGATCATCACTTGTCTCAAAATCATAGTCTTTATCCGGTTTGCCTGAATCCGTGTCAGAATCCAGATCGTTACGTTCGGAATCAGAATCATCGGATTGGTCTTTATCATCAATGATATCAGCATCTTGCGAATCCGAATCATCATCGATATTTTCCGCATCACTGCCGTCGGAATCAGAATCTGGAATTATGTCCGAATCGTTGTGTGATTTGCTGTTTGACGAACAGGATACAAAGAATGCAAACATTAAAGAGATTATAATTATTGAATATTTTTTCATATTGACCTCCTTTAGAACCAACCGTCTTCTTCCGTTTTTCCGTCTACTATCAATGACTTATGCAATATTCCGCTGAATACCTGATAGAATATGCCGTCAAACAAGTAGCCTTCTCTGAGATAATTCTTCTTGCCGTTTACTTTCTGCAAGCCGTTTTCCGTTACTTTGAAAGTTCCGTTTTTGCAACCCAAATAAACATTGTTCTTGGATTTTTGCATTTCAGGATCGTTGCAATATTGGTCAAAATTATTGTTATTCTGCGGATTTTCAATATCGGAAACATCAAAAACCGCGAGATTTCCTTTCCTTGAAAAGAATCCGTTCAGATTTTCATAAACAAAGAGTTGGCTGCCAACGATTTCAAGATCTTCGGCATTTCCTGCAAGATCTATTGTTTTCAATAATTTCGGGTCAAGCGGATCACTTAAATCAAAGATGCGGACTCTTTTGTTTTCAGCTGCAAAAAGTGTGTTGCCATCAATCCTAATATTTTGGCAATTACTTGTTTTTATTGAATATTTAAAATTAAGCGAGCCGTCATCGTTAATTTCAAAAACATCTATTTCACTGTAGTTGGCAACATAAAAATGTTTGTCTGAAACTACCAGATTATTTGATTTTCCATTAACAATTCTCTCTTTTTTTATAAGTTTTCCGTCCTTTCCGATTTCGAATCTGCGGATTCCTGTCAGACCGCCGAGATAAAGATTGTTTTTATATCCAGCAACACTTAATTTGTAATCAAAGAAAAGTTCCCTTTCAAAATTATAGCTTTCAAATTTCTTACATTCACCGTAAATACTGGTAACGCCGGGGAAAATAGAATTTTCAGATTCATTGATGCAGAGATTTTGCGCAAATTCAGGTCTGTCAACGAAAATGTTTTCTCTTTTAAAGCTAAAATCTGTCAGATCCAGCTGCCAGGACACAATTCGGTTCTGCAGAATGTTTTTAATATCCGCAAGAACGATTTTTTCACCATATTCAAAGGGTTTTATGAATGAATCGTAAGCAGAATTCAGGTGCGCAATTTCTACAAAACCGTTTGAAGTGTCCCATGTGTAAACTGCCGTTTTTCCGTCTTTGTTCGGGGCCGTAAAATAAAGGAAATTGTCTTTAACAAAAGTGTTGTTGAGCGAAAATACCTGCCCGAAATTAAAAGTATTCAATGTCATCCATGAATTGTTTTCTGAATAGTACACAAGGACACTCGTTTCGCCGCTTGCATTCATCATAATCGCATGAATTTGGTCATTCAGTTCAAAAAGTGAGATATATTCGGGGGTCCACGGGAGTTCGGCAAGTTCTTCCATTACTGCTGCATCATCCTCGAAATAAATTCTTGCAAATTTGCGGTTTCTTGCAGGCTTTGCTTCAAGCTGGCTTGCCGTATAGTCCGCAGTCCTGTAATGGCTGCCGGGAACAGCAGTCATTCCGGCCGCCATGTAAACATCCATTCCTTTTACGGCTACGGCAGCAGATCTCATCTCAAATCCGTTGCGGACTGTTTTTGCATCGCCGAAAATCCCGTTTCTATCGCTGAATGCTATTTTAAACAAATCCTTGTCTCGGAAATAAACACCGTTCTGAACTATAATGGTCAAGGATTTCTGGACAAAAAAATCCTCAAAAAAAGTGTTTTTTATCGCAGCATGAGCTGTCATGCCGTTTCTCCCGTTTTTCCGAATTCG
>CAJOMF010000007.1 GCA_905235605.1 uncultured bacterium | reverse complement strand
CTATAATGACGACGAATACTTTTTCTTAAAACTTATTGATATGAGCAGGCACGGACATGAACAAAATCTTTTATCCCACACAAAATGTGACTGAACCAAAATATATTTTTTTGACTTTGGATAATTTTATTTTAAAGTTTGCAGATTTTTATTTGTTGATTAACAATGAACTCATGTCTTATCTGCGGCGGCATTGCTGAAAATCAATATTTTTTATGTAAGGAATGTGCAAAATTTGCACTAATCTGTGAAAGAAGATGCCCGAAATGCGGGAACTTCACGCTCAATCCGAATGAGCCTGAATGTTTTTCATGCAAAGGAAAAAAGTTACATTTTGACAAAATTTTTTCTCTTTTCATCTACAGCGGAAGCATTTCAAAACTGATATCAGAAATGAAATACGGAAAAGTGAAAAGCATCGCCGAAATTTTAGGCCGCTATCTTGCCGAAAACGCACCTCTCGAACTTGTAGAAGGAAGGACTGTCATCTTTCCGCCGATGAGATTCTGGGACAAACTTCTGCGCTCTTTCAATCAGGCTGAGATTTTCGCAGACAGGCTCGCCCGAAGGCACGGTTTGAAATTTGACCCGAAATTATTGAAGAAAATCCGCAAAACCGCGCATCAGGCAGGACTTGACTACGAAGAAAGGAGGGAAAATCTGAAAGATGCCTTTACCCTCACCAGAAGCGTAAAAGGAGAAAAATTTCTGATCGTGGATGATGTCTGCACGACCGCTTCAACGATCGAAGAGATTGCGAAACTTTTGAAGAAAAACGGAGCCGTAAGCGTGAACGGGCTCACTTTAGCAAGGCGAACGCCTTATTTCAGCTGATTATTTATTAAGTTTTCCTGCCGCTTCGAGGACTGCTTTTGCAAGCTGGTCGGCGCACGAAGTTCCTTTGAAACCGCATTCGTTGCCGAGAAGTTTAGCGGCGATCTGGTCTGCCGTCCATCCGTCAACGAGTTTTGAAATTGCCTTCAGGTTTCCGTTGCAGCCGCCGATGAATTTTATGTTAGTTACGACTGTGTTTTCGTCAATATCGAAAAGAATGAGTTCGGAACAGGTCCCGCTTGTCGCATATTGATAGTTCATGTTGCTCCTAAATTATGTAGTTGGCTAATTTTTCGTTTTCTTTCGCGGACTTATACCATTTGTTGACGTAAGCCTTGTCGATCTTGATCTTCGAGCCGCTCTTTTCTGAAGCGTTGAAGGAAATGTCCTCGAGCAGGATCTCCATGACCGACTGCAGACGTCTTGCGCCGATATCCTGCGTCGTGCTGTTCTCTTCAAACGCGATGGAAGCGATCTCTTCGATCCCGGACGTAGTGAAGTTGAGCGTCACTTTTTCGGACTTCATAAGCTCTGCATACTGCACGGGAAGCGAATTTTCAGTTTCCGAAAGGATCTTGACGAAATCGTTTTTCGTGAGCGAACGAAGCTGCGCCTTGATCGGGAAACGCCCCTGAAGTTCTGGAATGAGATCTTCGGGAGAATTCATGTGGAATGCGCCTGCCGCAATGAAAAGTATGTGATCTGTACGTACAGGTCCGTATTTTGTATTGACAGTACATCCCTCAACTATCGGCAGAATGTCGCGCTGAACGCCTTCACGCGAAACATCGGGACCGTGGGAAGAACCGCTTGCTATGATCTTGTCGATCTCGTCGATGAAGATGATACCGTCATTTTCGACCCATTCAAGCGCCTCACGGATTATTTTGTCGCGGTCGATCATCTTTTCAGCTTCGGTCTGGACAATATTGTTGAATGCTTCGGCAACACTCACCGTTTTTTCCTTTTTTCCGTTTTCGTTCCTGCCTGCATTCGGCGGAAAAATGCTGCTCATCATCTCCTTGATCATGTTGTCGAGATCTTCGGGCATATTTTCGGAAGAACCGATGACTTCCAGGACAGGTACCGGCATCGGGGAATGACGCACCGGAATTTTCACCTTTTTGTCGTCAAGTTTCCCTGCCTCGAGTTTTTCAAGCATTTTTTTGCGGTAATCGGTCTGTCTTTTGTATTTTTCCTCAAAATCCTCGGAATCTTTGGGAAGTTTTTCCGGATTCGGAACATTCAGAAGGTCGAGGATCTGCTCTTTCGCGATCTCCTCCGCTTTCTGATAGACGATTTCGGTTTCAATCGCCTTTTTCTCATTCACAGCCCTCTTCACGAGGTCTTTTATCATCGATTCGACATCACGTCCGACGTATCCGACTTCGGTGAATTTTGTCGCTTCGACCTTTAAAAACGGCGCATTCGAAATTTCGGCAAGTCTTCTTGCGATCTCGGTCTTCCCCACTCCGGTCGGTCCCGACATGAGGATATTTCTAGGGGTTATCTCTTTTTTTAAGAATTCATCCTCTATTTTCGAGCGTCTCCAGCGGTTCCTGAGTGCGACCGCGACCGCTTTTTTCGCATCTTCCTGTCCGATTATGAAGCGGTTGAGTTCTTCAACGACCCGTTTCGGAGTCAATTCTTCAACAGAATATTTGCTCATTTCTTTTCTCCGTCTGTCCTGATCTCTTCAAAAGAGAAGTTCGAATTGGTATAAATGCAGATATCTGCTGCGATTTTAAGTGATTTCAGCGCGATATCGTGAGCCGGAAGTTTCGTGTTTTCGCTCAGAGCAACAGCCGCCGCGTAGGCATAGTTTCCGCCCGAACCGATCGCAATAATGTTTTTTTCAGGCTCAAGCACATCTCCGCTGCCTGAAATAAGAAGCGTATCGTCTGCATCGGCAACAAGGAGAAGCGCCTCGAGTTTGCCCAGAACGCGGTCTTTGCGCCAAGCCTTGCTGAGCTCGACTGCCGATTTTTTGAGCTGGTAGTTATATTTTTTGAGTTTTTCCTCAAAAATTTCGAAAAGAGTTACCGCGTCAGCCGTCGAACCGGCGAAACCGGCAATGATCCTGCCTTCGGCAAGCCTTCTCACTTTGTGGGCGTTGCCTTTAAGCACCGTATTTCCGAAAGTGACCTGACCGTCTCCGGCGATTATCACCGACGACTTGTCTCTTACGCAGATGATGGTTGTTCCTTCAAACATAAAAATCCCTCCTAATCGTTTTCTGATCCGTCCTCTCCGAAAGGCTCGACATGGACGATAACATCGATGACATCGTGGTTTTTGAAAAGTTCGTCCTCGACTTTGTGCCCTATCGCGTGACCTTCGCGGACAGAGATTTCGGGATCGACCTGAATGTGAAGATCGACCTGGATCCCGCTTCCGTATTTTCTTGTTCTGCACTTGTGTATGCTTTTTACCCCGTCTACCCCTTTTGCGGCGCATTCTATCGATTCGCATGCAGCTTTATCAGCTCCGGCGTCGGTAAGTTCAAGAACCGAAGACCACGAAATTTTGAACGCCGTCCAGACGATAAAGAGTGAAACTATCAGAGCGCCGATGTTGTCAATGTAGGGATAATCAGGGAATTTCATTGAAATTATTACCGCCAGAGCCGCAGGGACCGAACTTATCGCATCGCTTCTGTGATGCCATGCGTTTGCGACGACAGCCAGAGATTTCAGATTTTTTCCGAAATAGTATGTGTACTGATACAAAGCCTCTTTCACGATGATGGAAATCAAAGCTGCGATTAAAGCAATATATGAAGGTGCCTCATCGGGATCGTTGAAAGTCCTGACCGCGTTGTGCCCTATCCCGTAAGCAACAAAGAAAAGCGCGAGTCCGATAATCACAGTGATAAAAGTCTCGATCCTCTTGTGACCGTGCGGATGACTTTCGTCAGGCGGAGCGCTCCAGAATGAGGAACCGACGATTACCGCGATGTCAGTGACTGAATCGCTGAGGCTGTGGATACCGTCTGCGATGACCGTCTGGCTGTTTCCGAAATAACCTGCCAGAATTTTGAAAACCGTCAGAAAAAAATTGGCAGAAAGCCCGACCGCCGTAACGCGTTTTATCTTTTTTTCCGTTGAAATTCCGTCAGTTGTCATATCTTTTCACAGTAGTAAACAAATATTTTTTTCTCGCCTTCCTTCATTGTCCCGCGGCAGAAAACATTATTTTCCTTTGAAGAAAAATCCAATGAATACAGCGTATTACCGTGATTACCAAGTTCAAAGACAGCATTTGTCACTTTGTTTTTGGCAACTTCGAAAGGCTCTTTTACGATAGCTTTGCCATCTTCCACCGAACAGTTTAAAAGAAGCGGAACTTTGAGAAGATTTATCGACTTTTCCTCTTTTTCTGCATCACTTTTCTCGTCTTCTGCAGTCTCTCCGTCAGGAAATATCGCAATATCCTTTTTGAATATTTCAACAAAATAGTCTTTTGCCTCATCCAAATTTTCAAGATCGTTTTTTTCGGCATAATCGCTCACGACATTTGCAGAATAAAGGATCGCACCAAACATAACAAGAGCAAAAGTTCCCCACAGAAAGTGTTTGCGCCGGCTGTTAAGATACTCTTTTTTACTGTTATTTTCCTGCATTTTCACCTGTTCGGATAAAAACGGTTACTTGGAATCCAGTTGAGAAATAAAATCTTTTATGATTTTTCTGTCTTCGTCGCTCAGATCGATAAATTTTATCCCCATCCCCGGAATAGAAGAATCGTTTTCGGTAAAAATCGAGTATTTATCGTCACTTCTGGCAACTACGCCCTTCACGTTTATCTCCTTTTCCGTTCCCGGAAGCGTGAACGAAAGCCTGAAAACCTGCCCAGGCTCCCAAAGCAGCGACGATTTGACGAAAATGCCGCCTTCACTGAGGTTCGCCGTGTCGAATTTTATGCTGATATCGTCTGTATCTTCCGAAAGGGATATTTTAAGCGAGACCGGCGCTCTGCCGAAAACTCTTTGTTTCTTTTCCATGAAAACCTCTAATGAACAGGCTTGTTTTGGGAATCGACGAAAACGATCTTCGGTTCGGGAACTGCTTCGCCTTCCGAAACATATCTGTGCGCAGCGATGATCACGAGATCGCCTTTTGTGACAAGGTGAGCCGCGGCACCGTTGATGCAGATGCAGCCGGAACCCGCTTCGCCTTCGATGACGTAAGTCTCTACCCTCGCACCGTTCGTAACATCCCAAATATCAACAAATTCAAATGGTTGCAGATCAGCACAACGCATCAGTTCTCTGTCTATCGTGATACTTCCCTGATAGTTTATATCGGCTCCCGTAACCGTTGCACGATGAATTTTCGACTTCAAAAACTTACCGAACATGATATCCTCAGAACTTACTCAGCAAAAAAACGGCTGTATATATAGTAATTATGTGGAGATTGTCAATCACTTTTCTTATTTTTTCAGCACTTTGACCTATTCTACAAAACCGCGCATTCGTTTTCAATTTCAGTAACAAATTCCGACGGTGCATTCTGATCTGCAAGAATGTAAGTTATCAGTTTTGTCCGTGTTATCGCGACATAAAACAACCTTCGTTCTTCCGCGAAAGGATAGTCGTCATTACCGCCCAGAAGCGTTGCAATTATCGGATCTTCCTCCATTTTATTCGGGAATCCGCTGTAATCATCGTCACCGTTCAATAAAATGACATAATCCTCTTCAAGCCCTTTTGAGCTGTGTACCGTGTAATACCGCATCTCAATATTCGGAAAATCTCTGTGTTTTACGAATTTTTCTTTCTTATCTTTGCCATTTACAGGCGGAAACCTTGGATCTTCCTCCAAAGCGTTAACATCTCGTTTATTTCTGCCGAGGAGCATAACTTGAACCTTGGAATTACTTTCAGTCTGAAGCGAAGCAATATCCGCCAGCGCAGCCGTCAACGCATCCGCGCGGTTTTTATCGTGGTAAACGATCCTTATCGGATTTTCCTGATGTTTGTCAGAATGAATGTTTTTCCTTTTCTGAAGCGGGTTTTGCGTAATAAATTTCTCTGCTACCTGCTGGAGTTCTGCAGAATTTCTGTAAGTCGTCGAAATAAGATTAGTTTGAGGATCTTCAAAAATATTGTCAAAACCGTTGATAATCCCGACATCGCTTCCTGCAAACCTGTATATCGCCTGCCAGTCGTCTCCGACTGCAAAAAGTTTTGAATTTCCGTGTCTTATCAGTTTTTGAAGCAGCTTATTCCTGCTTTGCGAAATATCCTGAAACTCGTCAACAATTATGTATTTATAACGGAAACCTTCCAATCCGTCCAAACAGTCTGAAGCCCTGAGAATCATATCGTCGAAATCGATTTTGCCCGATTTCTCCAAATTCGAAACATAGTATCTATATATTTTTTCAGCTATTTCCAAAAATATCTGTACTCTTTTTCTTTCTATCGCAGTTTTACACACACATTTTTGCGAGAGAATCTTGAAACCGTTCTCGTCAGGACGATAGTTTGACTTATATAAAGCCAAAAATGTCCGTATGACCTTATGGAATTTTTTAAAACTTCTTCCTCCATATATGGAGTGGAGAATATTGAAGATTTCCTTATCCGGCAACGGGCGGAATTTTACTCCGACAGCTTTCAGATTGCGTTCCAGATTTTCGCAAAGCGTTTCATCTTCAAATTCATAGGAATAAGTTTCTATGCAGACTGTGCCGTTTTCCGCATGTAGTTTTCTTTTCCACTCGATCCCTTCAATATATTTTCTGCTTACCTCTCTTGAATACTGCGGTGTTTTTCCTTCTTTATTTATACCGTAATGCTCTATATAAATCCCGTAATCAGGAAGATAGAAATCGGGAAGATACTGCCGTTTTTCAATTGTTGCAGTCTGAATTTCATAAGGTCTTTCATACTCGTATTTTATGCCGTTAAGCGACAGAAAGTTTGCTATGACAAGCTCTTCAGCGCTTTTCACATACTCCTTCTGCATGGTCATATTTTTGTCAGGTTCCTGTGAAAGCTCCCGCAGAGCATTTTTCATTGTCTCAAAATTTTTTGACCTGAACCCTCTTTTTTTATTTGCAATGTTCCTGTTATTGACCTCAGGCAGATCAAAATAATTGGCCAGATAATTAATAAGTTTTACAGCCTGGCGGCTGCTTTTCACAAGAACTTCATCAAAATATTTTGTGATATGGTTGTCTAACTGATTGTCTGTCGTCTTCTTTTCGCCTAAAGCCTCTGTAAGAATTTTATATCCGAGCGAATGAAAAGTTTTAACCGTCAAAGCATGCGCTATTTTAGAGACTTTCTTTTCCAGATCCTTGGCCGAATCGTGAGAATACGAAAGCAGAAGGATCTCGTTTTCCTTCGCGAAATTTTTCTCCAGCAGATATTTGACTTTACCGCATATCGTAAATGTTTTTCCTGAACCTGCACCGGCAAGAACCAGAGACGATTTCGCATCGCACAGAACCGCCCGTCTCTGCTCTTCGCTCAAACCCCTGCCGCCTATATCATCAAAAACAGCATCCGAAATGTGTCTTTTTATGAAATGTTCGTTGTGTCGCTGAAGACATTTTTCCAAAGTATAGCCGGCTTCACAAAATTCAGAAACGATCTTATCAGCATATTTTTTAAGCGGACTCAGGATTTTCTTATCATCTGTCAGATTTATGTATTTATCCGGCAGTTTGGACATTTCCTGATTGATTTTTACGATCAGAGAATCCCTTTGAATCTTCAGACGTGGATTTTTTGCATAATCAGGTTTTTTCTTCCGAGGTTTTTCCCTGTAAGAATCACGACTTAGAAAAAAATTTTTGATTTTGAAAAGAAAATATACGAATAGCGCCATAAAACAAATTGCCAGCCAAAACGAAGACAAAAAACACCTCCAGGAGAAAATTCAAAAGCCAAAAACGGCGCATAATATGAAAATCAGACTTTTTCTCAAGTATTATAGGGATGATGCCGCTCTATCCGAACAAAACTTTGAAAACGTCGTTGTATTCCCTGACGAAAACGACGTCTATCCCTGATTTTATCTCGTCTTCGATGCTTTCGTAAAGGGCGCGGTTCTGCTCCGGGATCAGGACTTTGGTCACTTCGTTGCGTTTTGCCGCGAGAAGTTTTTCCTTGAGCCCGCCGATCGGAAGCACTTCACCGGTGAGGCTGATCTCGCCTGTCATCGCTATCTTCGGGTCTATCGCCTTGTTCAAAAAGAGGCTGAGAAGTGCCGAAGTTATGGCTATTCCGGCGCTCGGACCGTCTTTCGGGGTCGCTCCCGCCGGGAAATGGATATGGATGTCCTTGTCGCTTATCGTGAAATCAGCTCCAAGACCGAATTTTGCCGCGTTGCTGCGGATGAATGAAAGTGCGATGCGGGCTGATTCCTGCATGACTTCGCCCAGTTTTCCGGTGAGAAGCAGGTTTCCGCCGCCCTTCATTGAATTTGCTTCGATTTTCAGAGTCGCGCCGCCGTACTGCGTCCACGCAAGCCCTGTGATGACACCTGCCCTCTTTTCTTCGTCGAAATCGTGCTCCGAAAAAGGCGGAAGTTTGAGATACTGTTCGACCACTTTCGGGGTGATTTTTTTCGCAAAATCCTTTTTCTGGACTTTGAGAGTCGCCGTTTTGCGGCAGATCGAACCAATGCATCTTTCAAGGTTCCTGACACCGGCTTCACGGGTGTATCTCCTCGAAATAAAAAGAAGAGCCTCTTTCGTGAACTGGATCTCCTTCGGTGTGAGGCCGTTGTTTTCAAGCTGACGCGGAATCAGATATTTCTTAGCAATTTCAATACGTTCCAAGTCTGTATAGCCAGAAAGTCTGATGACTTCCATCCTGTCTTTGAGCGGTTCGGGGATCGTGTCCTCCCAGTTCGCCGTCGCGATGAAAAAGACTTTGCTGAGGTCGAACGGGATCCCGATGTAGTTATCCAGAAACGAGAAATTCTGCTCCGGATCAAGCACTTCGAGAAGCGCCGACGAAGGATCTCCGCGGAAATCTTTTCCCAGTTTGTCTATTTCGTCGAGCATGAAAACCGGATTGTTCGACTTGCAGGTCGTGAGCCCTTTCAAAATCTTTCCCTGCATCGCGCCGACGTAAGTCCGCCTGTGACCGCGGATCTCGGCCTCATCGTGCAGGCCTCCGAGACTTAAGCGGTAGAATTTGCGCTTCAAAGCGCGTGCAATCGACTTTCCGAGCGAAGTTTTGCCGACTCCGGGAGGCCCCACGAAGCAGAGGATCGGAGATTTCGAATTCTGGTCGCCCTTTATCTGACGTACTGCAAGGAACTCAAGGATCCTCTCTTTGACGTCTTCAAGACCGTAGTGATCGGCCTGAAGCACTCTTTCAGCTTCGTTTATGTCCTTGTTGTCCTCGGTCGAAATTTTCCACGGAAGATCGAAAACAGAATCTATCCACGAAGAAAGCATCGAAGAATCCTGCGAAAACGGACTCATGCTTTTAAGGCGTTCGATCTGCTTTTTCACCTCCGGAACCGCATGATCCGGCAGCAGACCTTCTTCAAGTTTTTTCTCGTAATCCCGGATACTTGCGGAAAAAGGATCTCCCTCTCCGAGTTCGTTCTGGATCTGCTTTATCTGCTCACGCAGGATCATATCCTTCTGCCCTTTGTCGAGCCGTTCCATCGTTTTGCGCTTTATATCGTTCTGAACCTGCGAGAAAGCGATAGCATCCTCGAGAACCTTCTGCGCCATCTCCAGTTTTTTCATCGGAGAGTTTTCCTCAAGAACTTTCTGCATCTCCGCGACACTTCTCATAAAGTTGGAAGCCACAAATTCAGCAAGTCTGGCAGGATCAGTTATATTCTTGAAATCCTTGAACATTCCTGCAGGAACGCGGTTCATTGAGACCAGAATATCTATCATTCTTCTGGTTTCGGCGACAGCAGTTCTGACAAGCAGTCTGTCGTTCTCCTGAAGATATGTCTCTTCCTCGACGACTTCGACTTTTGCGAAAGCGGCCTGGAATTTCGGTTCAAAATATGTCGATTTTATCCTTACTTTCTTCAGGCCTTTGATGATCGCAGTGCCGCCTGCGCCTTCTCCCGATCTCTCACGTGCGACAGCTGCGATAGTCGCCACCGGATAAATGTCTTCGGCCGTCAGATGCGGATCGTTTGAGGGTACTTCAGGCTTTTCGTGCTTTCTTGCTGCCACCACGACATAGTTTCCGGTAGAAGCTGCCGCCCTGAGCATATTTTCGAACGCCGGGCCGGTAGAACGGCTGATCCCCAGGATCATCAAAGGAAAAAGAACATTGTCATTCAGAATAAACAGCGGTAAAGTTGCCGGAATCTCTGTCAGATCAAAATTTTCGATACTCATCATAACCTCGCAAACAATAAAACAGGGAAGTAAATAAACACCACTTTCAACAAGTCAACCGCAGAGATGATTTTTTTCAAACATCTTGAATTTCTGTAAACTTATGTTAAAAAACAGCTCTTTGTCTGCTTAAGGAGGCATTCATGACAGAAAAAACGGGAATCGTTCTTGAAGGCGGCGCGATGAGGGGGATGTTCACTTCCGGCGTGCTTGACGTGCTAATGGAAAACAACATTACTTTTGACGGCGCGATCGGAGTGTCGGCAGGAGCCATTTTCGGCTGCAACTTAAAGTCAAAACAGATCGGACGGGCGATCCGCTACAACCTGAAATACGCCGGAGACAGGCGCTACTGCAGCTTTCACTCGCTTTTTACTTCGGGAGATCTTTACAACGCCGACTTCTGCTACAATCAGATCCCGAACAAGCTCGATCCCTTTGATTATGAAACCTACATAAATAATCCGATGGAATTTTATGTTGTCGCCACCGATGCAGACACAGGAATCACGCACTACAAAAAACTGGTGGACTGCCGCGAGGCAGATACGCTCTGGATGCGTGCTTCAGCTTCGATGCCCGGCGTTTCAAGACCTGTTGAAATCGACGGGAAAAAACTTATCGACGGCGGTTCGACCGATTCGATCCCGCTGGAATATTTTGAAAGTATCGGCTTTACGAAAAATGTCGTCGTCCTCACCCAGCCGCGCGATTTCACAAAACAGCCGATAAAATTTCTGCCGCTGATGAAGATCCTGCTCCGCAGATATCCGACACTTATAAAGGCTCTGACTGTCCGCCACGAGGTTTACAACAAAGAAAGAGAACACATCTTTTCACGCGAAAAAGCCGGAGCCGCATTCATCATCTGTCCCGAAAAACCGCTCGGAATCAGCAGAACTGAAAAGAACAAAAACGAACTCAGGCGCGTTTACGACGAAGGACGCGCCGTTGCGACAAAACACCTTGAGGAAATCAAGGGATTCTTAGCCGCCGCAAAATAATATCGGGATAACGGGATTACGGAATCACGGAATCCCGGCAATTTGCGCCGCTATTCAATATCCTTTACCGGCAGGAACCCCTGTCCGTAAATTTCGTTTGTCTGAAAAATGATGATGAAAGCCTGCGGATCTATCGATTTGATGTACTCTTTAAGGAACGCAGATTCGCGTCTGCTGACCGCGGTGAAGATGATTTTGCGCTCGTCGTCCTTGAACATCCCCTGTCCGTGGATCATCGTCCCGCCGCGTCTAAGCTGAGTGAGCAGTTTTTCCTTGACCTCGTCGTATTTGTTCGAAATGATGAAGATCCCTTTGTAATACGAAGTCCCCTCGAGGATGGCATCCATCACCTTCGCCGTGGTGAACTGCGCGACTATCGCGTAAACTATCATTTTGAAAAACTCTGTAGTTTCGGGATTTTTCAAGTGGATCGACAAAGCACCGAGCGAAAGGAAAATTATGTTTGTGAAAAGAACGACTTTACCCGTAGAAAACTTAAACTTGACATGAAAAAGCTGGGCGATGATGTCTGTGCCGCCGGTAGTCGCCTTCGCCTTGAAAATAGATGCAACCCCCGCTCCGACCAAAGTTCCGCCGATTATGCAGCTCAAAAAAATGTCGTCAGTCAGAGTAACATCGTGCCAGAAATAGTTCATTCCGTCGTTGAAAAGCGAAAGGAGCGACATTCCGAGTATCGTTTTGTAGCCGAAACGGTTGCCGAGGATCTTCATTCCGAGAAGGATGAGCGGGATATTCATAATTATCGTGAGAAGGCCGACCGGAATACCGACCAGGTGGTAGAAAACACTGCTGAGACCCATCAGTCCGCCGGGAATTATTTTATAAGGAATAAGAAAAAAGTTGTAACCGAAAGCGGCGATAAGCGCGCCCTGAATAATCAGGTACAAACTTTTGAACCACTCTTTAGAAAAGAGTTTGTCTGCATAGAGAAGCATCGATATTACTCCTGATTTCCTTTATTTTTGACATACCAGCGGTAAACATGCTCGATCCCGTCGGTAAGTCTTGTCTTCGGTTTCCAGCCGAAACTTTTTATTTTCGAAATGTCGAGAAGTTTCTGCGGCGTTCCGTCGGGTTTTGAGGAATCCCAGACGATGTCTCCGTCGTAGCTGACGATGTCTTTGATGATGTAGGCAAGCTCGTAAATCGTGATATCTTCGCCCGTTCCGATATTGATATGAGTGTTGCGGATCTCATTCATCCCTCTGGTGAGATCGGAGAAAGAGACTTCCTCCATGATTTTAACGACCGCCTCTGCAAGGTCTCCGCTGTAAAGGAACTCTCTGCGCGGCCTGCCAGTTCCCCAAAGTTCGACATAATCGCGCCCGTGGACTTTCGCTTCATGGAATTTCCTTATCATCACAGGCAGGACATGACCGTTTTCAAGATCGAACGAGTCGTTTTCTCCGTAAAGATTGGTCGGCATGACAGAAACAAAGTTCGTTCCGTACTGTATATTGTAGGATTCACACATTTTGAGCCCGGCGATCTTGGCGATCGCATAAGGCTCGTTGGTGTACTCCAGCTCGCCAGTGAGAAGCGCGTTTTCGCTCATCGGCTGCGGCGCAAATTTCGGATAAATGCAGCTCGAACCCAGGAAAAGGAGCTTTTTCACGCCGAATTTGTAGGAATTGCTGATCACATTCGATTCGATCATAAGATTATTGTAGATCATGTCTGCACGGAAACTGTTGTTGGCACCTATTCCGCCGACGCGCGCAGCCGCCAGAAAAACATATTCCGGTTTGGTTTCCGCAAAGAACTTTTCCGTTTCGACCTGATTTGTAAGATCAAGCTCAGAAGAAGTCTTCATTATAAGGTTGTTGTAACCCTTCGACCTGAGCTCGCGGACAAGTGCGCTGCCGACAAGCCCTTTGTGACCTGCAACGAAAATCAGAGAATTTTTTTCCATTGAATACCCCCGAAACAAAAATCCGGGGCAATATAGCATCTTTTCGATAAAAAAAAAGCATTTGATTTTTTTTCTTTTCTGCTTAGAATTTTTTGTTTTATTGTGTTGATTTTGGAGTTTCACATGAAAAAATTTTACCTTCTTTCAATTTTGTCGATTTTTGTTCTGATTTTTGTTTCATGCTCTGGTGATGAAGACGACAACGGAAGTGCTCAGGGCAAAACCTGCTCATCCAACCTTGACTGTCAGATAGGTTACTCATGCGACAAATCCACCGGGACATGTACGCAGGGCGGCGGTTCCGGTGATTCAGGAGATTCCGGAGATTACAGCGACTCTGGAGATTCCGGTCAAGTTTCAGACACCGGTGACGATTCTGATACCGCCAGTGACAATCCCGGCAAACAGGACGGAGACGACGATCCTATAACAGGACCATGCACTCCCGGCAAAAAGCAGACCTGTCCTTATCAGGGCGATCCGGCCACTGAAAATGTCGGCCCGTGCAGAGCCGGAATAAGGACCTGCAAAGAAGACGGTGCATGGGGAAAATGTGAAGGCGAAGTTCTTCCTGTTACCGAATTCGGTGACGAGCTCTGCAATGACGGAATAGACAACGACTGCGACGGCACAGTCGACAACGGAGCCGATTTCGACGGCGACGGCTACGGCGCGTGTTCCGACTGCTGCGAAATTGCCAGCGACTGCAACGGATTCGATCCTGCAACGATATATCCGGGTGCTTATGAAATGCAGGGAGACGGAGTTGACAACAACTGCAACGGCGAAATCGATGAATCGACTTCATGTGACGGAGAAGATGATCCTCTCGCCCTTGAAGACTACCCCGGCAATGCGGTAAAACTCGCCCACGCAATGGGAATATGCGGCGATCAGCTTGTTTCAGCGACACTTTCACTTGCCGGTGATCCGGTAACCGAAAAAATCAACGGATCCAACAGGACAAGCCTTCCTCTGCCGTATTACGATGCAAACTACAAAACATTTGCAGCCGAACCGAAATTCGGAAACAACATCGTTGCGCTCGAAGGCTCTAAAATGGCTATCCTTTCCACCGGTCCCTGGAACAAACCGACGAAAAACGCCACTGTGGCCACATTGGATGCCGGAGACATGAAAACTGCAAGCACGATCCCGGCAGACTGGATAAACATGATGCCGAACTGCGCGATTCCGAAGTCACCGACATGCGGCGGAACAACTGTTGAAGACGGTCTCACAGATCAGTGTGCAGGCAAAGAGATCCCGCATGTTCAGGATCCGATCATGCTTACCCTCAAAGTGAAAGCTCCGATGAATGCACGTGCTTTCCAGTTCAACCTTTTCTTTTTCTCGGTTGAATATCCGAGTACAGTATGCTCTTCAAGCAACTACAACGATTTCTTCATCGCTCTGCTTGATTCGGAGCATAACACTCAGTATCCGAACGATGAATTCCAGAATCCTTACGATAAAAACCTTGCAAAAGATTATAACGGCAACTTCGTCGGCGTAGACCTTGCTCCTGAAGGTCTTTTCACGGCATGTTATCAGAACAGCAGCTATGATTTTTCATCTTACTGCACCGACGGATCACTTATTGACGGAACGGGTTTTGATGCTTTTTCCCCGAAAAACGGCGGCACTGGCTGGCTGACGACCCGCGGAAACGTCGTTCCGGGCGAAACAATCACCTTAAGACTGGCGATTTGGGAACAGGGAACTGTAGGATACGGTCCCGACCATTCATGGGATTCGACCGTTCTTCTCGACGGCTTCAAATGGCTTCCGCAGCCTGCAAAAGCGGGGACCGGTCAATATTAAACCGACTTAACTTTCCGAAAAAACCGAAATAAATCCCTTGATTATTTTTTATCATCAAATTATAATCATATAATTTTGTTTCCTTATTGGAGGATAGGAGGATAAAATGAAACTGTTTAAATTTTCGCTAATGTTAATGATTTCAGTATGTTGTCTTATTTCCTGCGGCGAAGACGATGAGGATGGCGGTTCATCCGGCAGCGGAAACAGTCAAATCTGCGAGTCGACTCTTGACTGCCCTCTCGGCCTGACATGCGATCCCGAAAAGAAAATCTGCACCGACGGCTCTAACGGCGGCAATAACGGCGGAGGTGACAACGGCGATACTGACAGCAGCAGCGACGGAAGCGAGACCGATACCGATGACAGCAGCACTCCGGGCAAACAGGACGGAGACGACGACCCGATAACCGGAAGCTGCACTCCAGGCAAAAAACAGACCTGCGAATATCAGGGCGATCCGGCGACTGAAAATGTCGGTCCGTGCAGAGCTGCTGTAAGAACATGCAGGGAAGACGGAACCTGGGGAAAATGCGAAGGCGAAGTCCTTCCGGTCAGCGAGGTCGGCGAAGAACTCTGCCATGACGGAATAGACAACGACTGCAACGGCGTTGTTGACGACGGAACAGATTTCGACGGCGACGGTGTCGGCTCATGCTACGACTGCTGCGAAACGACCGATCAATGCCCTTTTCCGAAAGAAGCTTGGGATGCAAACAGTCCTTCCGACATGTGCGAATACGAGGTAATTGAGACAGACTGCGAATCCGGTGTTTCAGAATCTTCCACCAATCCTTTCGATTATGCAAAGGCAATAGGAATCTGCAAAACGACGACCGAGGATTCCAACGAATGGGGACTTATTGACGCCACAATATCGTTTCCAACCGGCAGCGGTACTGCGCACGCAGGCAGTAATGGACTTCTTTCGGCTTTCGGAAACGTTATCAAACCGAAAGAAGGCAATTTAATGCTTGCTTTGACTTCAAGCAAGCTCGGGAATCCTATTACAAATCCTGATTACAGCGGTGGGACAACATCCGGGGCACCGGCAGACTGGGTTGCAGCAAACGGCGGCAGCTTTCCCTCAGCAAGTTCATGCTCGTCGTCAGGAACAAGCGGTTCTGTAAACGATGCTGTAATGCTCCGAATGAGGATAAGAACTCCCAAAACTGCAAAATCGTTCAGCTTCAACATATACTTTATCACCAAAGAGTATCCAAACTATATTTGCAGCAAATATAATGACTTTTTCATCGCACTGCTTGATTCGGACTATACAAGCAGTGATCCGACTCTGCAGAATCCTGCCGACAAAAATCTGGCTATGGATGCTGCAGGCAACCCTGTCGGTATAAATCTGGCTCCATCAGGGCTTTTCACACAATGTTCCC
Organism: uncultured bacterium; assembly: GCA_905235605.1. GTDB lineage: Bacteria > UBP6 > UBA1177 > UBA1177 > UBA1177 > UBA1177. The sequence goes on along the minus strand of CAJOMF010000007.1, from coordinate 28,027 downwards.
CTGTAAGCAGTTATCCTGCAACCCAGGAATCATGTAAAGGAACTGAAGAACTGCAGGGAACCGGTTTTGCGTCAAACGGCGGAACGGGCTGGCTCACGACACGCGGAAACGTTGTCGGCGGAGAAGTAATAACCGTAAGACTCGCTATCTGGGATCTCTACGATCACGTATATGATTCGCTTGTTCTTATCGACAACTTTAAGTGGGATGCGGCGGAATACAAGCCCGGAACAGGACAATACTGATAAATGTGCTTAAAAATTAAGAAAAATTGCGTTTTTTATGAAAAACATTAAATTTGATAGAAGTTTTGGGTCATTTTACGTTTGAGTTTTACACCTATTCAACCTTTGGAGGATCTCATGAAAGAATTTGTTGAATTCATTACAAAAAAGCTGGTTGATGTTCCAGAAGCAGTCGAAGTAAGCTACATCGAGGGAAAAAACACTGCTATCATCGAACTCAGGGTCGCTCCGGAAGATGTCGGCAAAGTCATCGGTAAAAGCGGCAGAACAGCAAACGCTCTCCGCACTCTCATCAGCGCAGTTGCAAGCCGTCAGAATCAGAAAGTCGTTTTGGAAATCATCGAAGAGAACAAATAATGTCTCCCAAAAGAAAAGTCCGCGCCTCGGAACTTGCCGCCGGCAGAAACAACTCCCAATGGCGCTACTTGATCCTGCTTATCGTTGTCGGCGGATTTTTTCTCTATTTTATGATCAAATGGACAGGTGACAAAGAATATGACCGTTTTGCCGCAGCAAAGCAGTATTCCGATTACTACAAGGATTTTTTCGTGGAAACACCTCTTACCTACACGGTTTTTGAAGAAAGCAAACTTGTGATAAGGGCAACAAACCTTGGTTCCGACTTCTGGAACAAGGACTTCCACGCGATGATCCGGCAGTCTGAAAACGAAGTCAACGAAATGCTGAACGTCGCCAAGCTCATAAACGAGACACACTCAGAAACCGGCGAAACGCTTAAGGAAGAGCAGAATCTATCTTCGTTTCCGGCGCTTTATGAACTCCTTGAGACCGGCAGAAAAATGTCGGAAATTTCTTACTACAACCTGGCATCTGGCGAAATTTCGGGATTCTGGGACCGGCAGTATCGTAATTACAAAAGAAAATCAACGGCTTATGCAAAAGCGGAAGTTGTTTTGAATTATCTTTTCGACAATCCTATGCTGTCACCTTCCGAAATTCAGAACAGGAAAAGACTTCTCGACACTCTGACGAAGGAAAAGACCGACTCGGCATCTTCTGTAGAGGATATCGCTGATCAGATATACAAACTGGCGGACAAAACTTTCGCAAAAATGCTGAAAGAGGCTCTTTCGAAGCCGTCTTCGATTTCCGAAAACGAGAAAAAGGCGCTTCTGCTCAACATTTTAGCTTACATCAAAATCCACTCGACAATCGACGAAGCTCCGAAATTCGAGAACGCAAAAGCCTTTGTTCCGTACGCCGACCCGAAAAAAATCGAGCTCAACGATGAGAAAAGAAGCGTAAAAATCCTGAGCCCGAATATCAGCATCGACGTAAACTTTTTCAGAGAAGCGCTTTTCATGAAGCAGCTCAAGGAAAAGCTGCCGAAAGTAAAATTCAACTATCTCATCTATCTCGGCGACCGCCACGGAATATGGAAACTCCCGAAAGAATACGTCCGCTGGTCGGTTTCGATCGACGATCCTTTCTCTGTCACAGACAAAATACGCGGCGCGATAAAACTCTTGCCCGAAGAGGGTTACTTCGTCATCACGCGGCGCAACGAGAACGTGATAATGGCAAGAATGGAAGAACTTAGCGAAAAAATAAGGAAAGATCTCGATTCCATTAAGGAATACGACGCAAAAAACGCTTATCTCATCCAGCTCAAAAAGGATTATCCCGACAAAACCTACTTCTTTGATCCGATCAAGAAGACGATGTTCAGGAAATACGATACTCCGGTCGATTGGAGAACGGCAACCCAAGTTGAAAACAACCTGGCAGCCTTCGTTATCGACGAGGAGGATCCCGTCAGGGCACGGATGCTCTCTTATTCACTTTTCATATCGGACAACTCACGGATTTCAGACCACGAAAAAGGCTTTCCCGACACGATTTTCGCAGTCCTCAAAAACGATTCGACCGTCTTCGTACCGCAGAAATTTAAAGATTTATTCATGACTACGGAAGATGTTAAAGAGGCTAAGATCAAAGCCGACTACAAGGCACGCGGCCTCAATCCAGACGGAACTGTTCCCGAAAAAAAGAAATGAACGATTCAGCTTACATTCCCCTGTATTCGGTGCTCAGACCCGAAACATTCGATGAGGTCGTAGGACAGCAGAATGTCATCAAACTTTTGAAATCGTTCCTGAAATCGGGTTTTCTGCCGTCAATGGTCTTCTACGGCCCGCCAGGAACGGGAAAAACGACCGTCGCAAGGATAGCCGCAGGGCTTTATGGAGCGAAACTCTATAAATTCTCAGCAGTTACGGACAGTTCGGCCGACATAAAGAAGATCCTTTACAAAGACAGAGAGTCGGTTTTCGTCGACAAGCAGATAGTTTTTATCGACGAGATCCACCGATTCAACAAGGCGCAGCAGGATATTTTTCTTCCGATGATAGAAAACGAAGGTGTTATTTTTATCGGCGCGACTACCGAAAATCCGTCGTTTTACGTCAACAACGCCCTGCTTTCACGCGCCAGAAGCGTCCGTTTTTCAAAAATTTCAGTCTCCGACATAATCACGGTTTTGCACCGCGCGGTCGACTATCTCAAAGCCGAAATCGATGAAGAACTCCTTGAAATCATTGCGAAAGAGGCTTCTGGCGACGTAAGGATCGCAGTTTCCATCATGGAAAGCGCGTTCCATCTGAGCGGAGGAGGAAAAATCACCCGCGAAAACGTGATGGAACTCGTGGAAAATCCGAACCAGTACGATAAAACAGGCGATTTCCACTACCGCACGATCTCGGCTTTCATCAAAAGTCTCCGCGGAAGCGACCCGGACGCCGCGCTTTACTACCTCGTCAAAATGATCGAATCGGGCGACAATCCGCTGTTTTTGCTTCGCAGAATGATAATTTTTGCTTCCGAAGACGTCGGCAACGCCGATCCGAGGGCTCTTGAGCTCGCAGTTGCGGCGCTCCATGCATTCCAGGCTGTGGGCTACCCCGAAGGAAAGATAATTTTAGCGCACATCGTGAACTATCTTGCGACCGCTCCCAAAAGCAACGCAAGTTATTTGGGACTTCACGCCGCCGAAGATTATTTCAAGGAAAATCCGACACTTGAAATCCCGAATCACCTAATCAACGACTCCTCTTTCGCTCCCGGCGAAGAAAAAGGAAACTACAAATATCCGCACGACTACGAAAACCACTGGGTCGACCAGCGCTACTTCCCCGGAGATGTCGAGCCGCCGCAATTCTACAAAATGAAAAACATCGGCTACGAAGCAAAAATCAAGGAATATTGGGAAAAAATCAAAAACAAGAAGACTTCAGATTAGCATCTGCACGTCATTCTGAGCCTTTCCCGTCATTCTGAGCGTTTTCCGTCATTCTGAGCGTAAGCGAAGAATCTCAGAAATCTTTCACATTCGTTCAAGATGACAAGGGCGTGTGTCCTGTTTTTTATTATGTTGCCATTTTTCTGTTTTTCCTTATAATTTGTTGTTTTTTGGTATTTGCAACTTATCACCTTTGGAGGCAGCGCTATGAAAAAAATCTTTGCGATTCTTGCAGTTTCCGCACTGTTTTGTGTTGTTTCATGCGACGAGGGAATGAGGATCACGACGCCGGAATCCTCAGAACCGCAGGAAACTCAGAATGATGACGATGCCGACACCGTTCCCTCACCGGATGAAGGCGACACCGTTCCCGACAACAACGATACGGCTCCTGTTGATGGTGATACCGCTCCGGAATATGACGGATACACTCTGCCGGATGAGGACGAAACCAGTGACTATGACTACTATGAAAAGGAAGTAATTGACGACGAGGGAGTTACAGTCGAACACCACTGCGAGGAACTTCCTGAAAATGCTGAGTGGAATCCAGCCGGATGCATGATCGTGATCTATGGTAACCCGGATTTTGAAAATTACTCTACCGAACCTGTTTACAATGAAGAACCGGCAGAAACGACTCTCGTAGTTATGCCCGAAGAGCCGCATGGCACCACACAGGTCCCCTGTCCCGAAGGAACTGCTCCCAAAAACGACAAATGCGTCGAATGCGGAAGGATAATACCGGGAGCATACCTTGAAGAAACAGATGCCGGAACGACATTCATCGACAAAAACGGAAAAACAGCTATAGAACAGTGTTTCAACGAACATAATCCGGAAAGCGGAACATTCACTGATTCAGCAAAACCGTGCTGCGGATCGGGCACGCTTTACCGCATAAAAAACGGTGCACAGGTAGAACTTGCACAGCCCTACACCTACAATGGTCAGCCCCTTCCGAACACTGTTTCAGGCTGCAGCAACGGCTATACTTTTGAAGCAACGACCGGAAAATGCTACTTCTGCGACTGCGGAGAATTGAAAGTTAGTGACGGCACTGTCGAATGCCACAGCGAATACGCTAACGAATGCCGCTTCAAATGCAAAGAAGGGTTCAACTGGAACGGTCAATCCTGCATATAATTAAATCACATAAAAAGTTGAGTTATTCTTAAAAAGTGCCAAAATCCGCCGATTTTTAGGTTTTTGTTCAATTACGAGGTGAAAAATGGGACAGACTTTTGCTGAGAAGATTTTTTCAAAAATGGCGGGAAGACCGGTCGTTCCCGGAACGATTTTAACTATCAGACCCGACCACGTTCTTACGCATGACAACAGCGCGGCGATCTATTCGACCTTCAAGAAAATGGGCGGAAAAAAGGTCGATGATCCGAATCAGATCCTGATAATTCTTGACCACATCGTACCTGCTGCAAACGAAAAGGCTGCAACGAACCACCAGACTGTGAGACAATTCGTCAAGGAACAGGGAATAAAAAATTTCTACGACTGCGGCCGCGGGATATGCCATCAGGTAACGGTCGAAGAAGGTTTCGCCCTTCCCGGCAAATTCATCGTCGGCAGCGACTCCCACACTGTGACTTACGGCGCACTCGGCGCATTCTCGACCGGCATCGGCAGAAGCGAATCGGCGGGCATCTGGGCGACGGGAGAGATCTGGCTCAAAGTTCCCGAATCGATGAAGATAGTCCTCAAGGGAAAACCGAAACCCTACGTTTCCTCGAAAGACGTTCTCCTTCACATCGCAGGGCTCATCAAAGTTGACGGCGCACTTTATAAAAGCGTAGAATTTTCAGGCGATTACATTGAAAACATCGAACTTGCAGACAGACTTGTCTTCACCAATATGTCAGTCGAGATAGGCGCGAAAAACGGATACATGGCGCCAGACGAAAAAGTTTTCAGCTTCCTCGAAAAACACGGGATCCCGCGTGACGCCTACACTCCGATCTATCCCGATGCAGATGCCGAATACGCAGAAACTCTTGAGATCGACGTTTCGCAGATCGAACCGATGGTCGCAATGCCGCACACGGTAGATAACGTCAGCAAAGTCAGCAGCATGCACGATGTCAAAGTCGATCAGGTGCTGATCGGAACATGCACGAACGGCAGGATCGAAGACCTCAGGATCGCCGCTGAAATCCTCAAAGGTCGTCACATCGCGAAAGAAACGAGGCTTCTCGTCCTTCCGGCAAGCTCGGACATCTACCTCAAGGCAATGGAAGAAGGACTTTTCAAAATTTTCGTCGAAGCAGGCGGGATCATCCTCAACCCCGGCTGCGGACCGTGCTTAGGTGCACACGAAGGCATCATGGCACCGGGTGAGATCACAGTCAGCACCGCAAACCGCAACTTCAAAGGCAGAATGGGCTGTAACCAGTCCGGGATATACCTTGCAAGCCCCGCGACAGCCGCTGCGACCGCAATAAAAGGCTTCATCTGCTCCCCGACAGACCTTTAATCTGACTTTTTTTCAAAAAATCGCTTTTTACCCTCAAAAAAAGCTCTGCTAAGTTTGCATTTTTACGGTATATCAATATATTTTAGGCGTTTTTTTTGTTATGAGCTTTATTACAAGCGGAGAAGAGCATGAAAAATTTGAAGATTTTGACCTTTTTGACTTTGTTTGCATTACTCTTCGGAACTCTTTTTGCACAGGAAACTGCACCAGCGGAAGAACCCAAAACCGCTGAACAGCAGCCTGCAGAGACCTCCCCTGAGACATCTCCTGAGCAACAGCCCGCAGCAGCGGAAGAACCCAAAACCGCAGAGCAGCAGCCTGCAGAGACCTCCCCTGAGACGTCTCCTGAACAGCAGCCCGTAGCAGCGGAAGAACCCAAAACCGCAGAACAGCAGCCTGCAGAGACCTCCCCTGAGACGTCTCCTGAAGACCCCAAACCGGCTGCGGAAAAACCTGCAGAAGATGCAGCCGCAAAGAAAGATGACAGCAAAGACAGAAAAATAAGAGATATTGAAAAAACTTTCTGGAAAGGCGAAGTTGCAAATATCGGCGCAAACGAGATCATATCCCCCTACAACAGCGCAGGTCTCGCAGCCGGTGTAAAATTGATGGACGACGCTCTTTACCTCGTTATCACTCCGAAATTTTCGATGCACTTTGACAAACTCATAAAAGAGCCGGTCAGCGAAAAGGAACTTGACCTCATCTTCGGATTACACGTTCCGCTCAATGTCAGACTCGTCAACACCGACATAAACAACAACGACCACAGTGTCCGCTTCAGAAAGGAAGACTGGGATGAGTGGCAGGATTACCTCAAGATCCTGAGATACTTCCAGATCGGAACTTCCGAAGACAACCTCTACCTTTCGATCGGCAGCAACTTCGCGCAGACGATCGGTCACGGAACGATCCTCAAACGTTACATCCCGAACCACGACTCGACATTTTCAACCATGTCGGCAAAACTCAACTGGTATTTCGATTACGGCGGCTTTGAAGTGCTTTTGGGCGATGTCGCAAGAGGAAACATCTTCGGCGGTCTCGTTTTCCTGAAACCTTTCTCCGCGATCGGAAACTACCATGCAAGAAGCGCTTCGTTCGGATACTCCTTTGTTGCCGACAGAAATGCTCCGACCAAACTGCGTTATGAAAAATACTACGACTACGATGCAGATGACTATCTCAACGGAAACGACAGCAGAGTTCCGAGGATAGCAGTCGATTCCAAAGGCCGTCCTGTCATTGAAGATGACGAATTCCTTTATATGCAGGGCATCGACTTCGAAATTAAGCTCTTCAAAAACGAAAAAGTCGATATCAAGACTTTCGCCGACTATTCGTGGTTCAAGAAAGATTTCGTAAAAGGCGGCTTTACTTTCGGTCTTCTGGGAAGATTCAACCTTGACCAGAAAAATCAGCATGCGATCAGAATCCAGCTTGAAGGAAGAGCCCACCATGACTCTTACATCCCCTCTTTCTTCGATACTTTCTACGATATCGAACGTATAGAAATGATGACGAACATCTTCGGAGCAAAAGATTTCCAGCCTGACGGACGTTCGAAATACTGGCACCTTATGAACGATTCCGACGATAAGTTCGTAGGTTCTTTCTACGGAGAACTCAGCTACAGTTTCAAAACGTGGATCGCTCTTTCAGTCGGTTACGAAAAACTTCCCGACTCCTCATCGCTCTTCGCTCACCTTGAACTGCCCGATCTCTGGATCCTGAAGATGATGCTTTCATACTACAAACGCGGCTTCGGAAGCGCGAAAGAACTTTTCTCAGACAGCCACGTAAGTTCGCTTTTCAGAGGCGTCGTCAGACTGCAGATCCTTCCGTTCCTCTACATCAACGGCTATGCCGGCAAACACTGGACTTTCTGGAATGCAAAGAACCCGCGTCCGCATGACAACCTCGAAGGTCACTATGTTTCATCGTGGGATTTAGGTGCTGACGTTGAATTCGGCTGGGAATGGGGCAGATCCGGAAAAGAAGACAAAAACAAAAAAGCCGACAAAAAGGAAGAGAATAAATAACTCTCAAAAAAGAGGGACACTTGAATAAAATCAAAACATTACTCTTATTTTTCTTCATTTTGCAAATCGTTGTTTCATGCTCTTCGGCAGACACTAAAACAGTAAGCGATGAAAGAAAAAGCGACGGTCACTACCAACTCGGTCTTGCGGCACTGAATCAGGGCGACTATATCAAAGCAAGGCGCGAAATCATGCTGGCTATCGAGGCAGCACCCGACCTTCCGCAGTATTACAACACGTTAGGTCTCGTTTTCATGATCGAACATGACGGGCCAAAGGCTGAGGAAAACTTCAAACAGGCTCTGAAAATCGACAAAAAGTTTACCGACGCACGCAACAACCTGGGCGCGCTTTACCTTGAGCAGAGGCAGTTCGACAAGGCTCTCGAAGAGTTCCAGGCAGTCCTTGCAGACACAATGTATCCGCGTCCGCACTATGCCGAAACGAACATCGGCATTGTCTACAGGATGCAGAAACGCTACGATCTGGCAAAACAGCATTTCGATGCGGCGATCAAGATGCGCGGAACGCATTCCGAAGCTTACAAACAGCTCGGGATCATGTATGACGAGCAGAATCTGAACGAACTTGCTGCTGAAAATTACAAGAAAGCTCTTGAATATTTTCCGTTCGACGTAGAGGCTCTCTACCGCGGTGCCCTCAAAATGTACATGCTGAAAAATGAAGAGCTGGGTCAGACTTATCTGCGCAGATGCCTCGAAGTTCAGGCGATCAACACAAAAGAAGTCGCGATCCCGTTTTTGAGCGAATGTGTCGACCTTGCGAAACAGCTGGGCATAACGACTGATATCGAGCGAAGGAAACCTGAAAAGAAGCAGCAGATCGAATCGGTGAACTGATGTATATTGTACAGGGAACGATAACCTACAAAAAATCTCACGGAAACGGATTTTTCCACACGATTTCAAAAGAAGGCGAAACTTTCCGCTTTTTCTCGAAAAAAGACAATTTTTCCCTTTTTGAAAACTGTGAAGTAGTCCTCAGCAGAAAAAACAACACCTATTTTCTTGACGATTTTATTTCGCTTGAAGAGACAGCTCCGCTCCGCAAAAATCCGCGCAATTTTATTGCCGCTTCGTGGCTTGCCGAACTCGCCCATTCCTTCACGATGCCGGACGAATCGGAACTTGAATTCATCAGAAAGTGCCGCAGCGCGCTTATGAACGACTTCGACTCGAAAGCACTTGATTCGATAGAGAGCGACTACTGCACCGTTTCAGGTTTTTCAAGCGACGAAAAAAAGGAAAATCTTCTTTCAGACTATTTTTCTAATTCGCTCAACATACGAAAATCATTATTAAATCAATTAAAAATGAGAGGAAACGCATGATAACACTTCCAAAACTGGATTTTGCAGAACTTGAGAAAAAACTCACCTCGTTTTTAGTTTCAGAAATCGGAAAAACAGGGCTCAAAAAAGCGGTTCTGGGGCTTTCCGGCGGGCTTGACAGCGCACTTGTAGCAGCTCTCGCGGCAAGAGCATTGGGAAAAGAAAACGTAACCGGAATACTCATGCCCTACAAAACATCAAGCGTAAAAAGCATTGAAGACGCTCTCAAAGTCGTTGAAAATACCGGAATAAACAGCATGAAAATCGAAATTTCGGCAGTTGTTGACACATTTGCGGCAAACAACATGACCAATCCCGACTTCTCACGGAAAGGACGTCTCGGCAACATCATGGCGAGAACGAGGATGATGACCCTTTTCGACTTCTCGGCGGCAAACGGCGCGATAGTTTTGGGCACAGGCAACAAAAGCGAGATCGAACTCGGCTACTTCACGATGTTCGGCGACGGTGCATCGGCGATAAATCCGATCGGCAGCCTTTACAAAGCCGATATTTTCGAATTTGCCCGCTATCTCGGGCTTCCGGCAAGCGTAATTGAAAAAGCACCGAGCGCAGACCTTTTCGAAGGCCAGACCGATGAAGGCGAGATCGGATACTCCTACATCCAGATGGACCCGGTAATCCACGCGGTCTCCGACCTCGGAATGAGTGAAGAAGAAATCATCCGCGAAGGAGTTGACGAAAAACTCGTCAGATTCGTAGTATGTCGGATAAATTCAATGAAATACAAAAGAAAAGTTCCTGTAATTGCTACTATTTAACGGAGATTTCAATATGAGAAATCTGATGCTGAAAATGGTTCAGGACGGAGTTATTTCTTCGGAAAACGCAAACAAAATCCTGAAAATGAAAAAAAACGTAGACCCTATCTGGTTTGCCATTTCAAAGGGAATGATCGATGAAAAGAAACTGGCGAAATTCTATGAAAAAGAGGGCTATCCCGTTATGTATGAAGAGAAAAAGGGATATATGTCCGACGACTTTTTCGCAAGATTTTTTACGCCAGATGTCATAACAAGACTGCTGGCACTCCCGGTTTCATTCAAAAAAGAGACGAAAGAGATCGTTATCGGCTTTATAAATTCCGCCCTGACAGGTCAGATCAGAGAAACAATCGTTAAGATTTTTCCGGGCTTCAGCATTGATTTCATCCATATTCCGGCGTCGACTTTCAAAAGAATAGCAGCAAAACACTTTCTTTTCGATATCGACAGATTCACTGCAGTTCTCCTGCAGCTTGAGCCGAACAACGAACTCTTTTCAGACAAAGCCGTCAAAATCATGACGACCAAAAAAAAGCTGAAAGAAATTTCCGAGCAGCTCTACACACTCGAACTTGAAAACGGTGAATCCGTGATTTTTAAGGAAGAATCCCTGACAAGCCGCTTTCCGTTAAAATCGCTTTCGACTTTCAAGGAACTTTTCACGAGGACATACACCGAATTTGTTCCGGAAACAGTCATGAATTCCCTCAGCCACACCGAAAAGATCCTTCTTTTCACCAATATCGGCATTAAAAAAAGCGACAAAGTAGTTCTCGTCGCATCGGACGACACAAAGCGGCTGTTTTTTATGATAATCAACCCGAAAGTCGACAAAGACCAAATCGAATTTTTGGCGAAATAACTTATTTTTTTCTGTAATTCATAAATTTTTCGACGGTATGAAAACTTCCCGTTACAAGAAGTGTTTTTCCGTTTTTGCGGGCAAAAGAAAGCGCCTCTTCGATCGTTTTTTCATCGGTTTCTGCATACCTTATTTTGTTTGCAACAGTTGAACCTGCACGTTCGAGAATATCTCCTACTTTTGCACCTCGGTCATTATCGGCTTCAAGGTTAAGGGCGAATATCGAGTCCGTTATTTCACCAATAATATCAAGAACTTTTGCAACATCCTTATCTTTCATTGCGCCGTAGAGAACAACAACTTTGCCGAGCCGCTCTTTAACCGTTTTTGCAAGAGATTCTATTGCAGGCGGATTGTGGGCGACATCGGTAACAATATCTGGTTCGATAAAATCAAACCTCGCCGGAAGCCTCATTGCGCTGAAATCAGGGATTTTCAAGCCTTTTTCTTCGCTCATCAGAGCCGCTTTGACCGCAAGACGAACATTTTTTTTCTGCTCCGGGCTCATGCAGCTAAGCGGAAAAGTGATATCCAGATTTAAAGAATCGTCATCAACGCTTTTTGCCCCTTTTGAAAGAGCGACTTCCGCCATCCATCTGTCAAAAGAGCTGTCTGCACTGCCGCCTATCAGAACTTTGTCACCGGTTTTCACGATACCGAGCTTTTCGAGCGCGATTTTTTCAAGTGTGTCACCTAAAATATGGGTGTGATCAAGCCCGATCGAAGTGATGATGTCTGTTTTCGACCCTTCGATCACGTTGGTCGCATCCAGCCTTCCTCCGAGACCGACTTCAAAAACAGCACGGTCGCAGCCTTTCAGTTCGAAATATTTCCAAGCAAGAAGAAATGTTATTTCAAAAAAAGACAACTCATCGAAATTATTTATCTTTTTTTCAAGATATCCATAGATTTCACGCACTTCACAGTCTGCAATATCGACTCCGTTGACCGAAATGCGCTCGTTGTATCTGAGAAGATGCGGGGATACGAATCTCCCGGTTTTGAGCCCGTTGCAGCGCAGAATGTGGTCGAGCGAATAGACCGCCGTCCCCTTTCCGTTCGTCCCCGCAACATGGTAAACGGGGATATTCTTTTCAAAAATCTCCGGAAACGCATCTGCAACGCGGCCGAGACCGAGCTTTATCCCGCCGCGGCGCTGGTAAAGCTGCTGCAGGAAATCGTCCTGTGTGTCAGTTGATGTACGGTTGGGAAACTTTTTCGATGACATTTGCACTTTCGCCCGAATCGAGTTTTGCGTTGTTGATCTTGTGGACTCCGAATTTGAACATCACGCTCTGCAGCCTTCCGACATAAGCCTCTTTGATGATGGCGTATTTGTCGAAACCTTCCGCCATTTTCGAAAGGTTGTTCGGGTGTGTCCGTCTGTACCAGCGGAACTTGTTGTAGGCACGGTTGCGGTTCAGATTGAGCATGTAGGCCGAAATCGAATCCTGGATAGAATCGAAAATCCTGATGTGGCGCTGGTTCCCGCTCCAGTTTTTCGGTTTTATCCCTTTTGAAGGATCGGGAGAAACATGCCCGAAAAGGTTGTTTCCTTCAAAAACGAAGCGGCTCGTTCCCCAGCCGGATTCAAGAGCGGCCTGCCCTATCGCGATCGCCGGAGGTACCGGTCTTATCTTGTGGTCGAGAAAATAGCGGATCTTCTCCTTTTCATCTTCCGTTATCGCAGAAATATCCTGACCTTCGTCAATGATATTATATTTTTCGGCAATCCCGCTGATAATTTTCACATCTTCGGCATTCCACTCTTTTTTTGCCGCGATCGGAACGATCATATCGTGTTCAGCCGTGATTTTTTCATTTTCGAGCAGAACCAGCGGCAGGAGCAGCTGGATAAAAAAGTGCCTCCGCTCGGCACCCTCTATTTTTTTGATCTCTTCGGGGATCTTTTTCACAAAAATCCTGGGAACCTTCTCGCTCGTCCAAGTGTAGCCGGAGAGATCGTAAGCGGACTTTATTTCCTCATAAGTCGTCAAAAACACATCGGAGCACAAATTGCTGCAGAAAAAAAGAAATGCTGCCGAAATAAACAAAGAATATTTTTTCATAATCAAATGGCAGGCGAGACGGGATTCGAACCCACGACCTTTGGCTCCGGAGGCCAACGCTCTATCCAGCTGAGCTACCCGCCCGCGCTATCCTTAAGATCTTCTTGAATCAACTTTTTTGTCTTTCGATCTTGCAGCCTGCTTTACCAGTTTGTCGATGCAAAGATCAATAGAAGTCTGGAATTCCTTGTCATCGGAATCGCTGGCCAGGAACTCTTCGCCGTTGCTGTTCAGCTTGATTTCCGTCATCTTCATATTTTTGTCTTTCTGAAAAACAACTTCGACAACGGTGTTTGCCGAAACAAACTTGTCGATTTTTGCGAGTTTTTTGGTTACATAATCTTTAAGACCGTCACTGTTTTCTTCAAATCCTCTGAAAGCAAAATTGATATTCATAAAACCCTCCATAAAAAAAACAAACGAACGAGATTACCACATCAAGACATTATGTCAATTTATTGTGTCCCGACATTTTGGTTTAACCGCGTCCGGCAACTATTTTTTGATATTGTCGGTAAGGAATGTTACGATCTGTTCGGAAGTGGTTCCGGGGGTGAAAACTGCTTTTATGCCGTTTTCTTTGAGGAAAGGAATGTCGCTTTCAGGGATAACGCCGCCGCCGAAAACAAGGATGTCCGGAGCGTTCTTTTCTTTCAAAAGTTCCGCAACTTTCGGAAGAAGCGTATTGTGCGCGCCGCTCAAAATCGAAAGACCGACAGCGTCAACGTCTTCCTGAATTGCTGCATTGGCGATTGCTTCCGGAGTCTGTCTCAAACCTGTATAAATTACTTCCATTCCGGCATCACGAAGCGCTCTCGCAACGAATTTTGCACCTCTGTCATGACCGTCAAGACCGGGCTTCGCAATAAGAACTCTGATTTTTTCGCTCATTTTTCTCTCCTGTAAAAAACGTTACAAACAATCAAAACGCGGCTTTTTACACCAAGAACAGTAAATTGTCCACTTAAATTTTTCCTGACCGGTACAACATCTCCGAAGCAGCTTTTTCCCGCAATATTTTCAATTTTCCGCTTGACACAGCTTCCTGCTCCTACTACATCCGAGGTCTTTTAAGAGGAATAAGATGGAGCTACAAAATGAAAAAAAGAATTACATCAGTTATCCTTGCTCTGGCGCTTTTATTTGTGTGCGCCTGCGGCGGATCGGGCAAAAACAAGGATTCGGTAGACACGGACACTTCAACCGACAGCGATATATCGGATGATGCGGACAACGACGGTGATACCGACGCCGATATATCGGATGATTCTGACGACGGTGAAGTCAGCGACAACGACGGCGATACAAGGCAGGACGCTTCGTTGTTCGACGAGATCGTTTCAGGTCTCGACGACTCGTTTCTTGAGCCCAACAAGGGCTTTGCATTGAAAATCGCAGCGCCGCTACTTCAGAGCATGCCGGACAGTTACGATCTTGCCGATGACGAATATCCCTATTTTATATCAGGCTCGATGATTGACGAAAAAGGTCGGAACTACCCCTTTAAAGACAACCGCAGCGCCTTTGCCGCCGATTATCAGGGCTATCTCTATGTCACTGCAAACAGCGAATATACAGGCAACACCTATTACTCCGCTTCGATAATGGCACCCTACTCCTCATTCGACTGGATGTTTCAGAACAATGTGGATGAAATCGGCTCGAAATATTTTTATATCTACCTTTTCGAGCAGGTTTATGTTTCAGAAACTCTATTCCGCTCATGCCCGAAAGCGGTTGCCTCCGACAGCGGGAAGAATCTGCTGAAGCTCTTTATGAACGAAGAGGGCTGGCTGCTTGACGAAAACTTCGGATTTATGATGAATGTTTACCTTTCGTTTGACGAAAAGAGCGTCGAGGATCTCATGGGCGGCAGGATGATCGACCTCTGCACCTGCTACGATATAAACAGCAGTTCTATGAAAGAGAGGGCATGCAAACCCGAAGAACTGGATCTGCTTCCGACAGCTGTTTTGAATCCGAAGCCGGAAAACGGTGCGGAAAACCAGCCTGCAGACCTGACTCTTTCGTGGGATGCAAGCACTGATCCTGACGGCGGAAAGGTTACCTACACTGTTTTCTTCGGGACGAAAAGCACTCCTGACGAGAAAGTCGCCGAAGGGCTTGCGGCAACTTCGTGGAAACCGGAATCCGCGCTTTCCGCCAATACAACCTACTACTGGCAGGTCGAGGCCCTTGACGACGAAGGCAACAGCGTAAAAAGCGATATCTGGGTTTTTGATACGAACACTGAGGTTTCTGAGGTTCCCGAGCATGATTTCCTCATTGTCGCCGATCCAAGCATGAAGAACGGTCTTGAAGAAGCGCTTTCAGTCTACACCCTTGACCTCGAAAAAGCGGGTTACAAGCCGTTTGTGCGCTGGTGGCATGCGGGCGGCGCAGGATTTTTAAAGGAAATGCTGAAGCAAAGCTATACCGATTATGCACTCAAAGGTGCGCTCCTCATCGGCAGAATGCCGTCGGCTTATTACGAACAGGAGAGTGATTACGACGGAACAGGCACCATGACTTATGAATCGTTCCCGTGCGAATACTACCTTATGGATCTTGACGGAGAGTGGAAGGATGCCGATTCAAACGGGATTTTCGACGATTACCCGGCCGATCTTTCGCTTGAAATCTTTACCTCGAGGCTTACAGGAAGTGCCGAAGAGATCAGCGAATATCTCCTGAGAACGCACGAATACCGCGAAAACGGCTCATTCTTCGAGCCGAGGAACTTCTTCTCGTTCATCGACGACGACTGGAATTCTTATGAGGAGAACGGAGAAATCATAGAGAACGCCTTCGGCTTCAACGGCAGCACATGGGGCATGGAGTCGATCTACGGCGACAACTACGACCGTCTGGAAAGCCGTGAAAACACGACGAAAACAACCTACCTCGACTATTTCGACAAAGGTGGAGCCGAATTTGTCTACCAGTGGATCCACAGCGATCCGCATGAGCTCTACTTCAACGACAACTATTCACCGAATCCGGCGAACATTCTCACTATCGAAGCAATCAGGGAGGCTGATTTCAACGGCAGTTTCTACAACCTGTTCAACTGCTCCGCATCAAAATATACCGAAGAGGACGGAAACCTTGCCGACACCTATCTCAAAGGGAAAAACGGGCTGGCAACCGTCGGCAGCACGAAGGTCGGCGGAATGTTCAACCCCGAGGCGATGTACGAGGCTCTCGTCAACGGCGAATCCTGGGGAGCTGCATACCGGATCTGGGCGAACGATCTGTGGGCGAACTATAAAAGCTACGGCTTTGACAAGTCTTATGTCGATACATGGTGGCTCGGCATGATGATTCAGGGCGATCCGACGCTGACCCTGACTGACAAAAAGACCTTCACCAAGAAAAAAGTCATCAACAGAAAGCACTATTCGGAAAAGTTCCTCAGAGAAATGGAACGCAGAACCTTCCGCCGTTCAAAGTAAACCATCCTGCACCTGAAATTCATTTCACACCTCTCAGCCGCTCTCATCAGATATTTTTAGACGCTGATATTTTGGACGCCGTATACGGGACTGCCAATGTGTCAATTTGTCTTTTTGTCATTTTTTTCTTATTATAAAAGGTGTTGATTCTGTTGAACTATTTCAATGGAACGCTAATTGCTTGTATTATCGGTTTTTTTGCTTTGGAGGAAAAATGAAACCTTTGAATGTTGCGATAGTCGGTGCGACCGGTCTTGTCGGCCTTGAATTTATTACGATTCTTGAAGAGAGAAATTTTCCGATCAATAAACTTTACCCTTTTGCAAGCGACAATTCGCTCGGTCTCACGGTGACTTACAAAAATAAAGAAATCGACGTTATCCCGCTGAATGAAAAGGAAATAGAAAAGCATCCGGTCGATCTGGCTCTTTTCAGTGCAGGTGCCGGGGTCGCTCTCGATTACGCGAAACACTTCGTCAATGCAGGCGCGATAGTTGTTGACAACAGCTCGGCGTTCAGGATGGATGACGATATTCCGCTTGTCGTTCCCGAAGTAAACGGAGAAATCCTCAAAACCACGAAATCGAAAATCATTGCAAATCCGAACTGCTCGACGATCCAGCTTGTCCCTTTCATCCAAATCGTTGAAGAGCTTTTCGGGATCAGAAAAATGGTCGTCAGCACCTACCAGAGTGTCAGCGGCGCCGGCAAAAAAGGTATTGAAGAGCTCCGTTCGCAGATTTCGGCGCTCTTTTCTTTCCACGAAGTCAAACCCGAAGTCTTTTTGCAGAGAATCGCTTTCAACCTCATTCCGCAGATCGGTCCTTTCTACGAAGACGGCTACTGTGAAGAAGAGGTCAAAATGATAAACGAATCGCGCAAGATCCTCTCTATGCCGAATCTTGACATCGACGTCACGACAGTCCGCGTTCCCACCTTCTATTCACACGCCGAAACGGTCTGGTTCGAACTTGAAAAAGAGTGCAGCATCAACGAGATCCACCGCAGAATCAAAGAAAACGAAGAGATGATCCTCATGGATGACATCGAACAGCTGCTCTACCCGACCCTCATCGATTCTTCGGGCAGGAACGAAGTCTTCATCGGCAGGCTGAGAAAAGGCCGCGAGCACAAAAACTATCTTTCCGCATGGGTCGTTGCCGACAACGTCAGAAAAGGTGCCGCATACAACGCAATAAGAATTGCTGAAACAATATTCGGGGATACAAATGACTAAAAAAATTACGTTTTTTCTACTCACTCTGTGCTGTTCCATGCTTTTTGCCGACAGCTACATCACGAATGTTGAAACAGAGCCGGGGCACTCAAACATGAATTTCGAAGGGTCGCTCAAATTTTACTACGACCTGCCGAAACCGAATCTTGTAAAAAAAGCCTATTTACAGGCGGAAATAGACGGTGAAACAAAAACTTTTGACTTTACCTCAACCGACAGCGGATTCCTGAGCATCGACAATTCGCTCTCACTTTCCGGCGAAGAACTTTACAATGCAATAAAAAATGTCCGTTCGCTTGAAGATTCAGACGACAAATCGGTTGCCGACGGAACTTACAGCATAAGAGTCAGGATCGAACTCGACACTTCGTCGAACAAAAACGACGACGATGATGAAGAAAATGACGATGACGATGATGACAGCACATCTTCAGTTCCGGAATATGCCGAAAAGACCATAAAAGTCGTTTTTGACAACAAGCCTCCGAAAGCACCTTCAGCGATAGAAGTCGAAGGCGGCAACAAGCAGATGCTCATCAGAGTCACTCCGCCGAGCACCGAAGACGGTTCATCAAAAGAAAAGATCGGCGCCTACCATGCGAAAGTCACCGGAATTTTCAAAAGCGGAGACGATACCGAAACCCAGACGACTCTCGAATACGATTCAACAGTAGATTCAAGCAGTTACAATCAGATCTGGGAATTCACCGTTAAAGGAAAGAACGGTTACGAGTTCATAAACAACGACGAAGGATCGAGCAGCAGAGCCTACACCGTCGAAGTAACCGCTGAAGATTTGGCAGGCAACAGCGACGACACCGCTTCGATTTCTGTCGATGCTTCTGCCGTCACGACATACGGTTTCTGGAGCAACTACAAATCACAGGGAGGCAAGGATGACGGCGGCTTCTGCTTTGTTGCAACGGCTGGTTTCGGCAGCTACTTCCACCCGAGCGTAGCCCTTCTGCGCCAATTCCGCGACTCGGTCCTTGCAAACTTCAGTCTCGGCAGAAAATTTATTGCAGCATACTACAAATACGGCAGCTATCCGGCTGAAACAATCAAAAGTTCTCCGATACTGCGCGCGGCTTCGAGAACTATGCTCATGCCGTTTGTCGTAACAGCTTGGTTTTTTACAACAGTTTTAGGAAGGATACTCATGATTTCATGGTTGGTTTTAGTTGCGTTTTTCACCGTTAAATCGGGCAGAAAAGCGCTTTTGGCACTCTTTTTCGTCCTGCTTCTCGCCGTACCGTTCCAGGATCTTTCGGCAAAGACAAGAGGAAATGCGATCCACGGCGAAGCAAGTTTCACGAACCTTCTCTACTATCCGCAGATCGACAGCGAAATAAACGGCACCCCGTTCAAGGATGTCGCAGGATCGCAGCTCCGCTGGCTTCCTTCGTTCACTTTCGGTCTTGCGATACCGACTGAATACATCCGGATAACCTTTATCGGCGGCATCGGTTACACCAGATTCAAAGGCAGAGCGATGCGCTCCGACGGCACAAAAAGCTCAGACAGAACGACAATGCACTTTCTTCCGCTCAAAGCCGAACTCAAACTGCGCCCTGTCTACGATTTTCCGCTCTATCCCTACATCGCAGGCGGGATCGACTACTATCCGTGGTGGGTACGCGACGGAGGTCACACTACCGAAAACGGAGGCACATTCGGACTTCACGGAACAGTCGGTCTCATGCTCTCGCTAAACTGGATGGATTCTTCTTCATCAAAAAAAATGAAGGAAAACGGTGTCGTCAACACCTGCCTTTTCGTCGGCTACAAATTTGAAAAAATCAACGATTTCTGGCGTGACAAGAGCTTCGACCTCTCCAACAAAATGAAAAACAACTTCGAATTCGGCCTCGTTTTCGAGTTCTAATTTTCCCGGATATTCAGAATATCGGCATATCAAGATATCAAAAAAGAGTTGCGGCAGCAAAAAAAACGACTATAATGCCCGCCGTTTTTTTGTTTTGGAGGAATTACAATGTTGAAAAAATTGCTTTTGGTTTTATGCACAATTTCAGCTTTCATTTTTATCGTTTCATGCGGTGAAAACTCTGCCAGAATCGTTAAAAACAACAATGAAACGGACGATCCGGCAGAGGCTTCGTCCGATGACGACGATGTTTCAGACAATCCTGATAACGGAACGGATACAGAACCGTCCGATGAAAATCCTGACAGCGGAGAAAATCAGGAAGATCAGAACGAAAACCCGACCACTGATCCTGACGAAAACAGCGAAGATCCGGAAAAAGAAACAACAACCGTTGCGGAACCGAGTCACGATTTTGAGACAAAAACCGATGCTTTGATCGTAACAAGAGAAGAATTTGCCGATGTTTTCAAAAAATTTGCCGTTTTCCACACAGTAACAGGAATAAATACAAAAGTCGTAACCGTTGAAAATATCTGCGAAAATGCTGTATGCGACGACGATGATCCGATGAACGACACGCAGAAGGCGATAAAAGACTACGTCAAGGCAATCGAAGGGCTCAGATATCTTGTTTTAGGCGGCGATATTGAAGAAATTCCTTCGAGAGAAGTTCACGACCACTTCGAACTCCCGCTCGGGATCGCCGACTACACCGACGATTTTTACAGCGATCTTTACTACGCCGACTTCAGCAACTGGGATCTCAACGGCAACGGAGTATACGCCGAAGATGAAGATGTTCCCGCTCTCATTGCAAATGTCGCAGTCGGAAGGATCTCAGTTTCTACAGTTGAAGAAGCGGAACTGTATTTTTCAAAACTCGTAAAACACCATACCGCTTTCAACGCGGCTCACACAACGAAATCACTTCTTCTTGCAAACATTGCGACTGAACTTTCCGGGATAAAAGTAAACGCTGGATACTACTTCGAAACCGAAGGGAAAACCATAAGCCAGATCCCGATGAACTATTCAATAAAGAAACTTTATACTCAATCGACTCCTTTCCCCGGCGGAAATACGGCACAATACCTTGACAACGACAGCGAAAAAGCGGCTATCGAAGAGGGAATGAACCTCATCGTCCACAGCGGACACGGCGCACCATGGCTTCTCACCTGCGAACAGGGGACTGATCCTGACCGCGATTTTAGCAGAACTATGGCTTACAACCTTGAAAACGAAACCCTTCCGTTCTTTTTGAGCTGCGCATGTGAGGCAGGACAGTTCGGATACAAAAACGGTGATTCAGCCGGTGAAAACCTGATGAACGCTCCGAAAGGCGGCGCAATAGTCTACCTCGGCAACACGACAACAGGTCTGGGCATCGCGGGCGGAAGCCAGTTCATAGACGAAATGATGAAAAACATGTTCGCGTTCCCCTACTCCGTGATCGGAGAAAGCTATCTTTACGCTCATTTCAACATGCCGCAGAGCGACACATTCAATCCGCCGATACAAATGGTGAACATCAATGTTCCGGTCGTAAACAAGGACAGCTGGACATGGACCAAAAAATCGATCGTCATGCTTGGCGACCCGATGACCGTTTTCTGGCGCGATCCGGTCGAACCTTCTGCTGCCGAAATCGAGCCGGAAGTTGAAGAAAACGAAGGAGTAAAAACCGTTTCATTCAACTTCACGCCTGACCTTGAAGGATCGGCTCTCCGCATTTTTGACGGTGAAAAACTTTACGACATTCCCTACCTCATGCACGAAACTGTCAAAATCAATCTTGATCCCGCAGTTGAAACGATTTCAGTCGGTATCAAAGCCGAAAATTCGCAGTATTTCTTTAAAGAATTTGAACTTTAACCCTTTAAAAAAAGTTTATAAAAAGATTTTTTTCAGTATAATCTTTCGTCGTTGTTTTTTACTTTGAGGTAGTGCTTTGCATAGCAACAGGATCCACGGCATAGGCTTATTGCTTGTTTTTATTACACTTTTGATTGCCGCCGTGGTTGGGATCCTCGTATATTCAGGTCAGGAAACAACGAATTTTCAGGGTTTTGCCGAATCGAACGAAACGACGATCAACACTGAAATCCCTGTAAGCATCAAAAAAGTTCTCGTTATGGAAGGTGACACTGTTTCGCAGGGTCAGAAACTCGCGGAATTTGAAAGTCAGGATCTTTCCTTCCGAATCGCCACGATCCGCACGCAGCTTCTTCAGCTCGAAGCAAAAAAAGGAATGAGCAAAGCCGAGATCCAATCAAAGATCCTTCAGAACAAGGCACAGGAACGCGCCGTTATAAGTGAACTCGATTCGCAGATAAAAACCCTCGAAAACCAGATCAAAATCAATAGAGAGCTTGCAGGCGGGCTCAAAAGCGTCAGGATAAAACATGACGATTCGGCGAAAAATCCGATCGAGATCCAGATCGAAGCACTGAAATCCGCAAAAGAAGAGCGCAGAAAAGAGTTTGCCGAAACCAACAGAATGTACAA
Organism: uncultured bacterium; assembly: GCA_905235605.1. Lineage (GTDB taxonomy): Bacteria > UBP6 > UBA1177 > UBA1177 > UBA1177 > UBA1177. Next base: position 5,838 of record CAJOMF010000007.1, on the reverse strand, counting down.
ACGGATGCTTTCAGAAGACTACACGCCGGAAAAAATCGAGACTCAGAAACTCACTGAAGAGCTTGAATCACTTGAAAAAAAGAATGCCGACATGGCACTTTACGCTCCGTTTTCAGGAATCATCGGCAGCGTTTTCAACAAAAACGGCAACGGTGAAAGAGTCTTTTTGAAAGGCGGTGAAAAAGTCGCGGCATACTCTCCGGTCATGTCGATAATCAACAACGAACCCTCTTTCGTCAAAGGCTACATCCCTGAATCGCACTTCTCGGCGATAAAAATCGGCGAAACGGTCACGATAACTTCTACAAACAACAAAACTCCGGTATCGGGCGTCGTTACAGGTCTAGGAGGAAGAATAATACCGCTTCCGTCAAGGCTTCTGAAAAACCAGAATCTCCCGCTCTGGGGAAGAGAGATCGTTGTCAAAATTCCCGAAAACAACGGTTTTATCCTCGGTGAAAAAGTCAACATCGCATACGGCAAAAACATCTGGGACAACATAGCCAAACTGCTTTTTTCCTACCCGCGTTCGGAGCTCTCCGCCAAAGAGCCTTATAAAAAAAAACTGAATAAATCAAAAGACCTCACCCCAAACCCTCTCCAAAATGGCGAGGGAGATAAGGGTTTAATCGAAATCGTTTCGGATGAACCGCTTAAAATCGAGGCTTCAGGCGCAGTTTTTGTTGAAGAAACCGGCAGTTTCATCGTCGTTTCGGATGAAACCGAAAAAAAGCAGCCTCTTCTTTTTGAAGTCGGCAAAGACGGTTCGGCAAAAAGTATAAAAATAGAAAATCTCAATAAAATCAACGACATTGAATCAATTGCAAAAGAATCTGAATCTTCTTATCTCGTCATGTCGTCCATGAGTTATTCCAAAAAAGGAAAACTTAAACCCGAAAGGCGCATTCTTGCCTCCTTTGTTTTGACGCAGGGAAAAGCGGAACTTAAAAATTCGGTCGATTTTTATGAAATACTCAAAGATTTCGCCGAAAAATCTGAAGGTTCCGCGGCAGATTTTCTTAAAAAAGGAATCTATGAAAAATCAATCGATGCCGAAGGAATGTTCGTTCTCGAAGATTCACTTTTCATAGCTTTCAAAGATCCGCTTTTTGAAGAAAAAGGTGTGATTTTCGAGATTTCAGACTACAGAAAAATCTTTTCGGAAAACAAAATTTCGGAAAACCGAGTTCAGGTCATATTTATTGAAGATTTACCTGAAAATTTAAGGATATCAGATATTCACATGATATCGAAAGACGAATTTTTCTTCACTGCTTCATGTACAAACGAAAAATGCGGCGGATTTTTCAAGTTTGAAAACGGCAGAAGTTCGCTTATCAGAAATTTTACCTCACTCAAACCTGAAGGGATCGCAGTCAACACAGACGGAGAGTTTTTCATATTTTTTGACCTTGGTCAGAAAGAAAACTCAAAATTCATGAATTTAGGCAGAATATGAAAAAAATTTTGCCGTTTTTCCTCATCTTCTTTCTTCCGTTCACTGTTTTTTGCGAAGAGATGACGATTTCGGAATACATCAGTTCTGCGGCTGACGATCCTAGAGTCAAATCGGGGCGTGAGCTCGGCAGCGCTTTTGAAAAAGGCGGCGACACTCCCGTTGTCAAAGCTCTTGAATTCCGAAGCGAAACGGGAAATTTCGACATTCTTGAGCAGAGTTACGCTCTCAGGCTTTATTTCAGAGGTTTCGGCGAAACCAAACGCTCGAAAGAACTTAGAGAAAATTCAAAAAACATTCTGAAAGCGCAGTCTAAACTCGCCCTTTCGGAAGTTGTTTTTGAAAAATTCAACTCGGTGCTTACATACATCAAAAACAAAAAGGCGCTTTCCCTTCTCGATTCGCTGAAGGAAATCCTTGAAGATAAAAAGAAAGTCACTGAAAAAATGGCCTCTCTTTCTGAAAAAACGACCGATGTCGATATTCTGGAAATCGAGGACAAAATCACCGACATCGAGATGCAAAAGACAGAACTTGAATCGGAAATCGACTCTGTCATCCTCGATGTTCAGGCGGCAGGAAGAAACAAAGTTCCGGCATTCGACCGTGAAAGAATAATTTCAGTCAGAGAAATAAAGGAATTCATCGATTCGCTCGACCCCGAAAATGCCGATTCAAAGGCGCTCGACGACCTTCACAGACAAAAGATGCTCATTGCACAGAGCGAGATCGCGCTTGAAGAGGCAAAAGACCGCGACTGGCTCAAATATATCGCGTTGGAATTCGATACAGGTAACCGCAACGACAGGCCTTCGCGCGGATTCTCGATAGGCTTTGCGATATCGATTCCCGGCTTCAAAAGCAATCAGAATTCCATCCTCAAAAAACGGCTGAAATCTATCGGTGACGATTCCGACTTCTATGCCGAAAAACGCCTCGCCGAAGCGGCGCTGAACAGCGATATCCTTATGCTCAGAAGAAAGATCAGGCAGTATGAACTCATGGTCGAAAAGAGAGAAAAAGAGGCGGAAAGCGGGATTCTCGCCAAGTATTCCTCGCTCGAAGGTGTCAATCCGATAATAATACTCAAACTCAAGGAAAGAATGGTGAAACAGGAGATCAAAACGGCTGAACTCGAAGCCGAAATATATGCGGTATACATCGATCTCTGCCGCCTCACCGGAGTTTTCGAGGAAGAATCGGGCAAAAACTCGCTATACGGAACAAAGGCTGAGTAATGTCTGCTGTAAACCAAATCGACATACCTTCTGTACTGCAGCGCTTCGAATACAAATACCTGATTCCGCGCGACTTGATAAAACCTATTTCCGAATTCGTAAAAATCTACTGCTACCTCGACAAATACTCCGAAATGTCGCCGACAAAATTCTACAGGATAAACAACCTTTATTTCGACACACCTTTCCACACTTTTCTCAACAACAGGCTCGAAAAGAAGGAAAACCGCTTCAACATGAGGATACGTTCTTACGGCGAAGATCCTGTCCCGCCATATTTTTGGGAAGTGAAGTGCAAATTCGGCGAAAACAAGCAGAAATACAGAGTGAAAGTAAAATCTGAGGAGATCGAGAAGATATTTTACATGACAAAAGCGGCCGCAGAACTCGGTCTCAAGGGAAACGATGCGAAAAACATGGATCTTTTCCAGTCGCTCGCCCTTTCATACAACGCGCAGCCGCAGGTCCTCACCCAATACGACAGGATGGCGTGGATAAGCGAAACCGACGAATACGCACGGGTCACTTTCGACGCGAACCTTCAGTGCTGCGAAGAACATGATTTCAACGTAAAACCCGATCCAAAAAGGATGGAGAGCTACGACACCACGTCGATCTTCGGCCCGCAAGCGCAGTGCGTTCTCGAACTCAAAGGGCAGGTCTCCAACCTTCCGCTCTGGATGGTGGACCTCGTCCAGCGTTTTGACTTGAAAAAGATGGCTTTTTCGAAATTCAGATACGGAATACTCAGAGTCCTGCGCAATCAGAAACCCGACAACAAATGGTACAATGTTTCCAACTACGGAGAGATATATGACTGATTTTTTAACTGCAAACTTAGCCTCATCCTCGCTCTCGTCGCTGAGAGTTATTTTTTCAGCCGCACTGGCATTCATTCTTTCGGTATCGATCGGACTCACCTATGTAAAAACCTTCCGGGGACTTTCCTACTCCCGCAACTTCGTTCAGGCAGTCATGCTTTCATCTATCGTCACGGCAATGGTCATCCACGCTATAGGTGACAGCGTCGCTATCGGTATCGGCACTTTGGGCGCCCTTTCGATCATCCGTTTCAGAACGAACCTCAAGGATCCGCGCGACATAATCTTCCTTTTTGCGGCCCTCGCTGCCGGCATAACGTGCGGAATCGGAGCATACTTCATGGCTTTTGTCGGGATCATGCTTTTTGATATCGCCGCTTTCGTCCTCTATTTCTCGCAGGTAAGCAAAGCCTCCTACTTTGACGGAATACTCCGTTTCAACATCTCTCCTGACGAGCTCGACATTCAGAAAATGACAGCCGTACTCAACAAATACTGCAAAGTCTTTGCACTCATCACACTGAAGGAAATTGCAGTCGGAGAAAGGCTCGAATACGCCTACCACATCAAAATGAAACCGAAAAAAACCGCCGAAGAGCTTATAGAAGAGCTTAAAGCCGACATTCCGGCAATGAACAACGTATCTCTGCTGCTTCAGGAAACGACGGTTGAACTTTAGGAGATATTTTGCTCTTTTTAAAAGATAAAAAATACGCAAAAATCATTGAAACCTTTCTTTTCGTCTTTCTATTTTCAGTAATATTTTCAAGAGTTTACCTTGAAACGGCAATATTTGCTAAAAAACCCTTCTTTTCATATTTCGTTGCGACCCACCACTGTGCGTGGTTCACGTTCGTATTCTTCTACTTCGCACTCTGCGCAAGATACATCCTCGGTCTCAAAGCCGGCAGAATACCATATCTGGCTCTGCTGAGTCCTGTGATATACGTTCCGCTTATCCATGCATGGATTTCAGATGAAAACCTCAGGTTGCAGTATCTGCGCGGTGACTTTTCAAAAATAATTTTCGATATAGCCACTTTTTACTGGTTCAGTGAGAAAGACAGCCAGTTTTTCTTTGAGATGATCGCCCTGTTCATCGCTTTTGTCGCTTTAAGCTACTTCATTTCGAGAAGTGTCGCCAAAACGATCTTAAACATCATTGCAGGTTTCTACGGAAGCATGTTCCTTGCCGGAATCCAGTTTTTCGGCGTCGCTCCGAGGACTCGGGCGGTTTTCAAAATCCACACTGTCTTCAAAAACCATGTTTTTCTTTCACTCGTCTATTTTACAGCCGTGATAATTGCTTTTTCGATATGCTTTGCACCTGAGATCAAAACTATTGTCAAACGCGATCTCAAAGCTTTGGGAGTGGCTTTGTGTGCAGGATTCTTCTCCACGATTGTCATGTTCGACTTTTTGCAGAAACAATTGAATATCGCAGATCTTATCCTGCTGACAGTAACCTGTTCAACAGCAGTCGGCTCGGCAGTTCTGCTGCAGAAAGAAACAAATCTGCCCGGAGGTCGTTTTTTTCCCTTTGTTTTTTCAGTTTTTCCGCTTGTTTTGATTCTCGGAATAATATTCGGAAATAAAGTTTTTGTCTAAAGGCCGCTCACTATTTTCCACTTGCCGTCTTCTTTGACAAATTTCATTTTATTGTTTTCTGAAAGTTTCTGGTTTGTCATTCCGTCATGCTGAATAAAGGCGTTTTCCTCTGTCGGAGGAACGGAACTCTTCATCTTGAAGCGAACTTCATAAAAATAAATCAACTCCGCCTTGTCCTCGGCATCATTGAAGAAAAGATCCTTGATTATGGTGGTCATGCTCACCTTTTCAAGGCTGTGATACGCATCGGAATTGAGGATCTCGATAAGTTTGTCGTAGTCTATGTCGTCATCAGCCTCGTCTGTTCCGTTCGTGTCGTAATACTCTTTCGAAACATACTCAAGAAAAATTTCGGGATTCTGCTCTTTGAAACCTTTGAGATAATAGCCGAAAACAGTCAGGATCTCCTTTGAATCCGGCGTTTCCTCGATGTTAGTCCCCTTGATCATCTTTTTGTTGCAGGAAACAGTCAGAAACATCGAAAACACGATCATAAGCATCAAAATTTTTTTCATTTTATACCTCCTTTATAGTCTAAAACCACCCGTCTTCTTCAATTTCTTCAGTTTTTATTGCCGATTTATGCAGTGTGCCACCGAAAACCTGATACAAAACTCCGTCAAAGACATAACCTTCACGAAGGTAATTCTTTGAGCCGTTCACTTTCTGCAAACCAGTTTCTTCGACCTTGAAAGAACCGTTTTTGCAGCCCAAG
>CAJOMF010000006.1:3677-49444 GCA_905235605.1 uncultured bacterium | reverse complement strand
GATAGCGAAGATGCACCCCAAGATCAAAGAGACGGGTTACTGCGTCATCGAAAACTGCAAAGAGGGCGATGATTCGACATGCCCGGCTGATCACACCTGCCTTAAATCGGTGAAGGGAAGTTTCTGCGTGAAAAAACTGCCGGATAAAAAATAGTGGAGAAAAAAATGAAAAAAATCGTGATCTCAGTTTTAGTTTTTCTGTTTCTGATTTCCTGTAACGAGTCGAAAAGCGCGGCTCAGGCTGCCGAAAAGCAGGTAAAGCCTGCGGAAACGGCGAAAACAGAGGGTGAGATCGAAGTCAAAGGGCTTGAAAACGAGATCTTGGGTGAAGATTTCGAGAAGGGAAAAAACATCCACGCGTTTGAGATGGTCTCGATCAAAAGCGGCGAAAAGGTTAAATTCGGCGATTTCAAGGGAAAGAGGATACTCGTTGATTTCTGGGCGAGCTGGTGCGAGCCGTGCATCGCGATGTTCCCCGAACTCAATAAGCTCAAAGCAGAGTATGAAGACGGAAAAAAGACGCTGAAGATCCTTTCGGTAAGCGTCGATCCGATGCCCGGAAAGATCAAAAAGATCATCGCCGACAAAAACGCGCAGTTTGATGTCCTTCAGGCGCCTGAATCGCTTGCTGAATCGGGCGTGATCATGCCTTACATGGTCCTTGCCGACGAAAACGGGAAGGTTATAGATACGATTTCGGGCAAACACACCTACGAAGAGTTCGAAAAAATCGTAAACAGCGGAAAATAACTTGTTTTCCTCTCGGTTTTGTGCGATTTATGCAGGCAGTTTGGCTGTTTTAACAATTTCAAATAGGAGAGTGACATGGTAAAAGTCGGTGAAAACATCAAAGCTATTTCCCCTTACAAACCCGGTAAACCTATTTCTGAAGTCGAAAGAGAGCTCGGTCTGGCCTCGGCGATCAAGCTTGCGAGCAATGAAAACCCGACGGGGATCAGCCCGAAAGTCCGCGAAGCACTCATAAACGCGCTTTCCGAGCTTAACTACTACCCCGACGGCAACGCATACTATCTTAAAAACGCGATCGTTGACTATCACAAAAGCAAAGGCGAAGAGATCAAATTCGAAGAAGTCGTTGTCGGAAACGGCTCGAACGAGATCATTGACATCGCGATCAGGACTCTCATCAAAGGCGACGAGGAAGTCGTTCTTTCCGAGCAGGGTTTCGTCGCTTACGAACTCATCCTCAAGGCAGCAGACATCAAAATGAAACTTGTTCCGCAGACAAAAGACCACGTTGTAGATATCGACGGTATCATCGCGGCGGTCACTCCGAAAACAAAGATGATCTGCCTCATCAACCCGAACAACCCGACCGGAACTTACTACCCGAAGGCCCAGTTCGAAAAACTTCTCAAGGCAGTACCGCAGGAAGTTGTAATCATAGTTGACGAAGCTTACTTCGATTTTGCCGATGCGCCCGACTATCCGAACGGTTTTGAATACAGAAACATGCACCCGAACATGATAATCTGCAGAACGCTTTCAAAGGCTTTCGGCCTCAGCGGTATCAGGCTCGGTTATGCGGTCTCAACGCCGGAAATCGTTGACTACATGAACCGCGTCAGAGAACCTTTCAACACCAATTCGCTCGCTCAGACCGCAGGAATCGCCGCGTTCAAAGATCTTGATTACCTTAAAAACGCGATAAAAGTAAACCGCGAGGGCAGGGAGTACCTCTACAAAGAGTTCAACAGGCTCGGCCTTGAATATCTGCCGACACAGGGCAACTTCATGCTGTTCAAAGTCGGTGAAGAGGTAACTTCAGGCCGCGACTGTTACGACTATCTGCTTCACAAAGGCGTCATCGTCCGTCCGGTCGCGAACTACGGTTTCCCGAACTGGCTCAGACTTTCGATCGGTCTCAAAGAGCAGAATGAACTTTTCATAAAGTATCTGGAAGAATATCTTGGATCAGTCCGCTGATTTTGCGAAAAAAATCGATTAAAATTTTACTTAATTTCCTTTATCCTTATAATATTGCGGTTTTTTTGTTTTTGATTTTGTTTTTTCAGGTGCGTTTTGAAGAGTTCCGCTAATTTCAGAGTCGGTCTGTTCCTGATTTTGTCCTTGTTTATGATTGCGTGTTTTATCGTTTTTATTCTCGTCAAAAAAAATGTTTTCACCAATCATCTTTATTACACCCTTTCGTCGTCTACCGGTGAGGGTATCACAGAGGGAATGCCGCTTCTTTTTTCCGGTTTTGAGATCGGAAAAGTCGAACATTTCGAACTTGACAGCAAAGGAACGGTCCTGGTTCTTGTCAAAGTGCCGGAAGAACACGCGCACCGCATCAACAAAAGCTCTGTTTTTACTCTCGAAAGACCGCTCATCGGTTCTTCACGATTTATTGTGACGACCCCGAACATTACCGATACACCGGCAGACAGCAACTATGTTTTTGAAACACAGATGGTTGACGACATAAACGAAGTCATCAAAAAACTCCAGCCTATGGTTGAAAAAATCGATGAAATTGCGACTAATCTCAAAACTTTGACAGACGAAAAGAGCCATCTCAACAAAACTCTTGTCCATGTCGAGAAGATCACGAACGATCTGGCACAGAAACGCGGTATAATCGAGATGATGGCTGGTGACAAAGCGGCAGCTGCGCAGTTCCGCGAAGGCGTTGCGCACCTCAACAACTCTCTGGGCGAAATCGAAACTCTGATCAGCAACGCCAACAAAACGCTTGTCAAGGCCGATGACCAGATCCTCGGTGACGAGGGAACGCTCTCCAAAGTCAATGCGATAGTTGAAGATGTGAACAAAAAAATGGCCGATCTGGACATTCTGATCGCATCTTTGATCAAATCGGGCGAAAACCTTCAGGAAGGAACGAAGGATATGGATGTCCTGAGGAAGGATCTCGATTCGATAATCAACTCGGTAAATTCGATGGTCAAAGATGTCCGCAAAGTCCTTCCTACGACTCAGGACAAGGAGATAAAGCTGCCGTGATGAGACTTTTTTTCTGTATTTTATCGATTCTTTTCCTGATTTCATGCGGCGCTGGGCATATCCCTGCCTGGAAGCAGAACGCTGCGGCAGATACGGCGAATTTCATCGAAACCAGTTTTGTCGGCAATGAAAGCTATGCCTCGAAATACTTTGACAAACTGCTCGAAGATTTCAGGATGACAGTCGATCCCGACGAGATAGTGAAAGCATACCTTACGAAATGCGTTGTCAGGTTTGCGCTTCTTGAATATTCGGAGTGCCGCGAAGTTGCGGAAATGCTTCCTCTTCTTAAAAACGAAGAAAATACCGCTTATTACAATTTCGTGTCAGGCAAAGCGCGGAAATCAGAAGATTTTCCGAAGAAATACCGTGATATTTTTGAGATTTCACAGAACTGCAATGTCGAAAAGGCAAATTCTGAACTTTCTTCTGAAAAAAATCCGACGACTCTTCTGATAAAGGCTTCGTTTCTTGTTAAAAACAACTGCTACGATGCCGAAACTGCGGGATTTGCGATCAAGGCGGCTTCAAAAGAAGGTTGGAAAAAGGTCGTCCTCAAGTATCTTGCTTTACAGCTTTCATATTTTGAAAAACACGGCGACATGCAGAATGCCGAACTTTTAAAAAAGAGAATGGAACTTGTTGTTTCTGAAGAATTACCTGAATAAATAGGAGGAGTTATGAAAATCGTTCGTTTACTTTTCTTGCTTGTTTTCGTTGCTTTTGTCTCGTGCGGGACTTCCGACACCAAACCTGACGGCGAACCTCAGAAAAGCGCTCCGGCAAAAACTGAAAAGAAGGCTTCGTCTTCTTCGAAAAACGTTAAAGTTTCCAATGATCCTGATGCTTTTGTCGAAGCTGCAAGGCTTAACGATGCGGCGCTTGTCGACAAATTTCTTGCAGCAGGAGCCGATGTCAATTCCAAAAACAAAAGCGGAGTATACCCGCTTCACTGGGCTGCATGGCACGGAAATCTCGAACTTGTGAAAAAGCTCGTTGCAAAACAGGCTTACATTGATGTCATGGACGGCTACCGCGATGAAACTCCGCTTTCCTGGGCTGCCAAAAAGGGCAACCTCGAAGTTGTGAAATTCCTTGTCGAAAAAGGTGCTGCCGTCAACAATTCCGACAGATACAAAGAGACTCCGCTCATGGATGCAGCACGTTACGGCCACGATGAAATGGTCAGATTCCTGCTTTACAACAATGCAAAAATCAACGACGTAACGGTCGACGGTGTCAGTGCGCTGATGTTCGCAAGCATGAACGGTCACGAAAAAGTCGTTAAAACCCTGCTCGAGTTCAGAGCCGACATCAATAAGATCCACTTCAAAACGAGTAAAACGGCACGCGGTTATGCCGAAGAGCGCAAATTCAAGAACATCGTCGAGCTCATAGCACGCCAGGCAAAGGTCGAAGGCGACCTGATAAAAAGACCGGCAAAACCGGCTGACACGCAGTTCGTAACGACTCCGCCCGATCTTGAGACGCTTCAGAAGGCATGGGCCGGCAGAGAAGACTATCTTCCGGCTACACTTGAGGCAAAGCACGTAACGTCTCACATGAACAAGTTCCTTCCTGACATCACGCAGTGCTACCAGAGCAGATACGAGCAGGGCGACCGCAACATGATGGGAACGATGGAGCTCATGGTCCGCGTTGCAGGAAGCGGTGTCGTTCTCGACGCATACTTCACGACTGAGAAATATCAGTCATCGCTTTTCGGAGACTGCATCCTTGATGCGATAAAGTCACGTCATTTCCCACAGTTTTACGATGGACAGATCGATTTCAAATACACTTACACCATCTAAAGGCTCCCTTCCTTTTTGTTGACAAAAATCTTTTTATTGTATAAATATTAAGGATTATTATTCTGTTCTTACCTAAAACGGGGGTGTAACTATGTTTAAGGTGGTATTTTTATTAGTGATTTTCTTGACTTCTTCTCTTTTCGGGCAGTCGGTTCTCGACGATAAGGTTCAGCTTAAGGATGAAAATTTCGTCAAATCGGTTGAAAATGCAGACACGATCATTCTCGGAAAGTATATCCAGGGCGGCAGAACCAAGGCGAAAGTTATGGTCGACAAAGTTTATGCCGGCGAAGCTTCAGGCGATATCGAGATCAGCGGACTCGACAATGAAAGGATCAGGCTCCGCTACAAGAGAGACGCCTACAAAAAAGGCGATGCTTATGTTTTCATCCTCAAGAAAGGGGCGAAGGATTACAGGCTGCTTGAAGACAGCATCACGATCCCCGTTTCGAGAGACAACAAAGCAAACTTCTCTTTCAATACGCCTTATCTGATCAACTTCTGGCAGCTTTTTGACGAGAGGCTTCTGGACGTCGCGATCAAGGCGATCCGTGAAAAAGCGGACAATATGCAGAACGACTCTACGAAAGAGGCTTTCGAACAGCTTGTAAACGAGTTCATCGGGAAAAAGGATTCAGCGTCTCTCCGCACGGCTCTTGCTGTAGCTAAGATCGGCGGTCTTCCGATAGACGATGAAAAATACAACTCTTTTATTGCCGGAACAGACACGCTCTCCTGCCTTGCAGTCAAATTCTCCGGCGAAATCAAAGGTGAGCTTTACTTCAATCAGAATGTCCTGACAAAGGCCGAAGGATTCAATGCAGACAATCAGACCGCTTTCGGTTATGCCGCAATGAACCTCTACTCAAAGCAGAGTGTTCCTGTTATCGGGAAAATGCTTAATAAAATCAGCCTTTATGCTCCATCTTCCAGTGAATGCTTTCCGGAGGTGAAACCTGCTTCCAACAAAGAGGTTTTTGTCAGAGCGCTCATCGAAATCGATTCTCCCGACACGATAAGGCTCATTTCTTCGCAGCTTGACAGCGGTGACGCCGACTGGCTTGCGAAAGTTCTTGCGATCATTGCGGAATACGACGGTGCAGACCTTGTCGAGCTCGTTCTCAAGGCTGCTACGAACGAAAGAGTTTCAGAGAGAAAACTTGAGTTCAACAACTATTTCAACAGAGTAAAATCAAAAAGCGTTGCTGAATCGCTCATCGGGCTTTTCAACAAAAGCAGTGATTCCTACTGGAAAAAAACGATCCTTTCAGTCGTCGGGACATACCAGTTCGCAGAATCGCTTCCTTTCCTCATTCAGGTCATGAACGAAGATTCCAAGGAAGAGATCAGAACGACTGCCGCTATGTCGATCGGTCAGCTCGGAAATGCCGGCGGCGCGAAACCGCTTTACGACTTCATCGTCCGCGAAAAATCGATCCTTGCGAAGTCGATAGGCATCCAGTCGATCGCAAAGATCGGTGACAAATCTGTTCAGGAATACCTTAAAAAGCTCGTAAGCGAAGAAACTGATCCGAAAGTCCGCGAAGAGGCAGCGAACGCAATCGAAGACAATTTGTTTATTCTCAGGTACGGCAGAGAAAAGAATTGATCCCGTCAGTTTCTCCCGAATCGCTTGAAGCGTGGCTGCTATGGCAGCACAAACTCCAAACATTCACTTTCGATGAAAAATTCGCGGAAGAGATAAATTCCTCGATTTCAGAAGAGATTGCAAAATCTTTCAGAGAGGCAGGGTTTGTTCCGGCTCCGAAAGTAGCTCCCGTTTCGATGGCTGCGACTGCAAAAAGTGTCGAAGAGCCGATCGACGACTCTCTGCCGCCTCTTGAAAAGGTGCGCATAAGAGCCGGAAGATGTTCCTCATGCCGTCTTGCTGCAAAGCGGACGAATGTTGTTTTCGGCGAAGGAAACGAAAATGCTGACATCATGTTCATCGGCGAAGGCCCGGGTGAAGATGAAGATTTGAGCGGCAGACCTTTTGTCGGAAAGGCGGGGCAGCTTCTGACAAAAATAATCGAAAATGGAATGAAGATCCCGCGCGAAACGGTCTATATAGCAAACATTGTTAAGTGCAGGCCACCGGCAAACCGCGATCCGATGCCGGATGAGGCTCAGTGCTGCATCGGTTTTTTGAAGGAACAGATTAAGATTGTAAATCCTAAGGTCTTGATTCTGTTGGGTAAAGTCGCGATGAAAAATCTGCTCGGCATTGAAAGTTCTATGTCTAAAGCGCGCGAAATGACTTATGAATACGAAGGGATAAAGGTTTTTGTTACTTATCATCCGAGTGCTCTCCTCAGAAACGAAGCATACAAGCGGCCTGTCTGGGAAGACATAAAAAAGGTGATGAAATATCTCGGAATGATGTAACCTGAGGCTTGTTTGAAAGTCTCATTGTTTGTTGAAATTAAGTTGTTTTTTATATTTGATTGGAGATAAAATTGTTGAGAAAATTTGTATGTATTGCTTTTTGCTTGTTTGTTTCGGCTACGCTTTCGGCTTCTTCTGTTCTTGAGCTTGTCGGAGCGCAGGATTCTGTTCATCCTTTCACTTCGAGAATAATTTCGACAGGCGCCGAGGCGGCTTACTTCAACCCGGCGGACCTCGCGACTTTGGATGACTCTTTCAAAATCGGTTTCGGAATGACGATCCAGAACAAATCAATAAGCCACGCGACAAGACCAGGCGGGCACGATGTTACAGAACACATGTATTATGTTGATGCTACAAATGCAGATGCCAACATATTTAATCCTCTGCCGACGGCTGATTTGATAAACAAGCGCGGTTCGGCTGATTATGATTCTTTTGACGGCGTGATAACTCTCGGAGCTGTAAAAAATATTGCGAGAAAAAGCCTCGAAAAAATCGGAGGTCAGCTTACGGTCGGTGTTTATGCGCTCATTCCGTTTTCCGGGATCCAGACGCAGCAGCCTTTTTTCAACGACGAAAGGGAACAGTATTTTTCAAACAGTCTTCAGTTCGAGCTCTACGGCGACAGACTCAAACAGTTCAGTGCAGCTGTAGCACTTGCAGGCAGATTCGGCAGATATTTCAGGATCGGTGCCGGTCTTGCGATTTCGACCTACACCAAAACCCAGAACCGTGTTTTTGTTCCGCAAACATCAGATCCTTCGCTGCAGCTCATCAACGCGAAAATGAATGTCGGTGCTTCGATAATGCCTTATTTCTCATTCGTTGCAAACCCTGTCGCAGGGTGGCATCTCACAGGAACTTTCCACTTCCCGACGAACACAGGTATAGTCAAGCTCAACAACGAAATGCAGGTCAACGGTTGGGATAATTATGAGGAGAATCAAAGATGGCTTACGGCTGAATCTTCAATGACTGCCGGATATCAGCCGATAAAACTTTCGGTCGGAACATACTACAATTTTGATATCAAAAACGATTACCAGATTACACCGATGGCTGGTTTCGAGTGGTCAAGGTGGTCGACTTACATCAACCGTCACGGTGAGAAGCCGACCGATAAATGGAACGATACATTTTCGGCGACTGCCGGTTTACTCATGCGTCATCCGGAGCGCAGGGTTGCATTCGGCTTCAACTATGTGCCGAGTCCTGTTCCTGCACAAACAGGAAGGGAAAACTATGTCGATAACGACAGATTCGGTTTTTCTCTCGGTTACCACGAATATTTCAGCATTACCGATCAGGTCAAGATCGGTGCCGGAATAAGCGGTTCTCTGCAGTGGTTACTCAGCAGAACTGAAGAGAAGGATCTCGAGCGCAAACAGGAAGACGGCGGACTTGTTGACGAAATGCCGGACGATGCCGAATACAGCGGTCCCAACGGTTCCGGTCAAAGAGCAGAATTTGATGAATTGAAACAAGGGTTGCAGACAAATAACCCTGGTTTTCCGGGCTGGACAAGCAAGGGTTTTCTTTTGAATATTGGTATTTCAGCAGAAGTTATATGGTAGTTTTAACAATTTTTTAAGGAGAAAAAGATGAAAAAATTTATGATTTCAATCGCAGCGATCTGCGCAACATTGTTCTTTGTTTCATGCGGCGGCGACAGTACAAACCCGACGAAAGCAGACGATCCTGACCAGACGACAGACACCGATCAGACTGATCCGACGACTACGGAAGATCCTACTGACAACCCGACCGATCCGACGACTACGGAAGATCCTACTGACAACCCGACTGATCCGACAACTACGGAAGATCCGACGGATACTGATGAGCCGACGAATCCGACCGACGAGCCGACCACGGAACCTACAACTGATCCTGAAGGCTGTGAACTCAGCGACCTTGAAAAAGAGTTCGTAGGAACTTGGGCACAGAAGATAATTCTCCGTTCTTCATCGAGCACCACAATGGCTCAGAATGTTCCGAGCGTAACGACCCGCTATATCGTTACCGAAATCAAACCCGATGAGAACTGCAAACTTGATTTCTTCAAAAAAGGAAACCAGATCTGCAGAACGGCGAACCGCACCGGTTTTGCCGGCAAAGTAAGCCAGGGAAGAGTCGGATTCAATGAGGAAGACGGTTCTAAATTCAACACGATTTTCCACCACTGGAAACCGTATCAGATCCCGGGACATGAAAGCGATACTTACCTTGAAATCGCAGAAGAAGGCGGAGAAAAAACGTTCAAACTCAACAAAGACTGGGAACTCCGCGGTGCGAATATGACCGATCCTTCGACTGAGCCGATGATCGATTCAGACAGCGATTCCAGAATTTTTGACCATGATGAAGACGGTAATCCTGCGTTCTCCATCCTTTTCACCAGTTCCCTTGCAAGCGGAACAATGTACTATGTCCAGAGACTCAGCCACATTCTTACCGGTAAAGTCGTAGCTGACGGCAAGATCGAAGGGACTGTCAACTGGACAGACGAGCAGTATGCTCATCAGAAAACCCCGAACCTCACTCTCAGAGGTCAGAAAACGACTGAGACGGACGAAACGAAAAGCGTTTTCCAGCTTGTAAAAGTCGATGATTCGATGGACTGCGAAACACTTCTCGGGAACGCTGACACTATCTTTGACATCGTTGATCCCAACAGTGATGTTCCTCACAGTGATAAGTACGGAGAATAATTACTAAATCTCCGATTTTTCCAGCCCCTCTCCGGAGGGGCTTTTTTATTCTGTATACTCGTGTGTTTCGCTGTAACCTCCTACTGACCAAAAAGTCCTATTATTCAGTGAGTTTTTATCGTTTATTGGTAATTTTGAAGAGGGAAAAATGACAAAAAACGTAATTTTAATTGCAGCTGTTTGTGCAGTAATTTTCTTTGTTTCATGCGGCAGTGACAACAAGACTCAGACTCCTGCTGATGATCCTGATTCCGCAGCAGAGAGTGGTTCTGAAGAAACTCCTGACACAGCGTCAGATACTGCCAATGATACTGACAACAACGGCAACGAAACCGATCCAGGCAGCGAAGACAGTGATACCGATCCGACGGATCCGACCGGCGATCCGACCGATGAAGCGGATGGTTCTGAAGATGTGCAGGATGACGAACCGGTAACCGCTTGTGAACTCAGTGAACTTGAACAGGAGCTCGTAGGGACATGGGCTCAGAAAGTGATCCTCCGTTCGGCATCAAGCACAACTTTTGCTCAGGATGTTCCAAGCGTAACGACCAGATTCGTTGTTGTTGAAATCAAACCGAATGCTGACTGCAAACTTGACTTTTACAAGAAAGACGAGCGGATCTGCAGGACTGACAACCGCACTGGACTTGACGGCAAAATAAGCCAGGGAAGGGTCGGTCTTAACGAGTTCGACGGTTCGAAATTCAACACGGTCTTCAACTATTGGAAACCTTATCAGATCCCGGGGCACGAAAACGAACCTTTCTTGAAATCTCTGAAAACGACGGAGAAAAGACATTCAAACTCAACAAAGACTGGGAACTCCGCGGTGCAAACATGGATGATCCGTCAACTGAACCGATGATCAGTTCTGACAGCGACCCAAGGATCTTTGACCATGATGAAGACGGGAACCCTGCGTTTACAGTCCAGTTTTCAAGCACTCTGGCAAGCGGTAAAATGTACTACGTTCACAGGTTCGGGCACAGTTTGTCAGGAAAAGTCGTAAGCAACGGCAAAATAGAAGGAAATGTAGAGTGGACGGATGAACAGTATGCGCATCTGCAGACCCCCAATGTCTCTCTCAGATGTACGAAAACCACAGTTACAGAGACTGCAAGAAGCGTTTTCCAGCTTGTAAAAGTCGATGATTCCATGGATTGTGCAACGCTTCTTGAAAAAGCTGACGAGATTTTTGACATCGTTGATCCTAACAGCGATGTTCCTCACAACAAATACGAAGAATAGATCTAATCGTAGATCCCTTTTCCCATGCAGCACTGTTTGAATTTTTTGCCGCTTCCGCAGGGGCACGGATCGTTTCTTCCGACTTTGGGAGCAGTACGTTTTACAGGTTCTTTTTCGACTGTCGGAGCAGTGGTATTTTTCTGGACTTCAGCCTCTTTTTTCTGCTCTTTCTGCTCGAATTTTTCGACTGCTTCCTGTGTTACGACCTGAACTGAGAAGAGACGTTTTACAGATTCGGTGTAGATGTTGAACATCATATCCTGGAACATTGCGAAACCTTCGCGTTTGTATTCGAGTTTCGGGTTTTTCTGACCGTAGCCGCGCAGCCCGATGCCTTCACGGAGGTGATCCATGCTGAGAAGGTGTCTTCTCCAGAAAATGTCGAGGACTTCAAGAACTATGTGGCGCTCGATCTCATTGCTGAGTTCCTTGTCGTACTGCGACATTTTCTTGTCGTACTGTTCAAGCAGGAAATCATAGCATTTCTGAGCCATCATCTGCAGTGCAGCTTCGTTTTTGTGCCCGATGTAGTTGTTCGGGTTTATGATGTCGGCGAACATATTTTCGTCGAGCTGGGCGCGCATGTCTTCGTTGTAGGCGAGAACGCCGGCGAGGAAATCTTTGACCAGAGCGTAATCCCAGCTGTCTGGAGTCGATTTTTCCGGGATTATGTTGTTCAGATTCGTGTTGATGATGTCTTCTATCATCGAGTAGATGACCTGCTTATTTGCCTCTCCGCCTGTCAGGATGCTGCGGCGCAGAGCGTAGATCGTCTTTCTCTGCTGGTTCATTACGTCGTCGTATTCGAGGACGTTCTTACGGATGCTGAAGTTGTGCGCTTCGACCTTTTTCTGCGCGTTTTCGATCGATTTCGAGATGAGTTTGTGCTCGATCGGCTGATCGTCTTCAAGTCCGAGCCTCGACATTACGGTCGAAAGGCGCTCGCTACCGAAAATACGCATGAGGTCGTCTTCCAAGCTGAGGAAGAATCTCGATGAACCAGGGTCGCCCTGACGACCGCTCCGGCCTCTGAGCTGATTGTCGATTCGTCTCGATTCGTGGCGCTCCGTTCCGACGATGTGGAGGCCGCCTGCAGCGAGGACTTCCTTCTTTTCCTCGGCGCAGATCTTTTCGTATTTATCAAGGATTTCCTTAAATTCCGGTGATTCGGTATCGACGAATTCCATCGTCGCTTCGGCTTCGGCAAAAGCCAGTTTTTCCGGGTTTCCGCCGAGCACGATATCGGTTCCGCGGCCTGCCATGTTGGTGGCTATAGTGATCGTTCCCTTTCTTCCGGCCTGAGCGACGACATCAGCCTCTTTCATGTGGAATTTCGCGTTGAGTACATTGTGCTTGATCCCCATTTTTGTGAGGAGATTGCTGATCCTTTCGGACTTTTCGACTGAAACTGTACCGACCAGGACAGGCTGACCTTTCGCGTTTTTATCAAGAATTTCACGGACAACGGCATTTTCTTTTGCGACCTGGGTTTTGTAGATCTGATCGGGAAGATCCTGCCTGATGACGGGCTTGTTCGTGGGAATTACGGTGACTCCGAGGTTGTAGATCTCTGCGAATTCGCGTGCTTCGGTGTCGGCAGTACCCGTCATGCCCGAAAGTTTGTCGTACATCCTGAAGAAATTCTGGTATGTGATGGTCGCCAGAGTCTGATTTTCGCGCTCGACCTTGACACCTTCCTTCGCTTCGAGAGCCTGGTGCAGACCGTCGCTGTAACGCCTTCCCTCCATGAGCCGGCCGGTGAATTCGTCAACGATCATGACTTTGTCGACGCCGTCAATGTTCTTGACAACGTAATCAACATCGAGGTGGAACATGAAGTTCGCCTTCAGAGCCTGCTGGACGTGATGTACCAGTTCGAGGTTCTCCGGCGCGTAAAGATTGTTGACGCCGAGAAGATTTTCGACTCTGTAGATACCTTCCTGCGTGAGGATCGCGTTTTTCGCCTTTTCATCCTTCGTGAAGTGTTCTTCTTCCTTGAGCGTTCTGACGACTGCATTCACTTTGACGTAAAGATCAGTGCTTTCGTCGCTCGGACCAGAGATGATGAGCGGTGTTCTCGCCTCGTCGATAAGGATCGAGTCGACCTCATCGACGATCGCATAACGCAGATCGCGCTGAACGTAGTTGTTTATGTCGAATTTCATGTTGTCGCGCAGATAGTCGAAGCCGAATTCGCTGTTCGTGCCGTAGGTTATATCGCTGTTGTAGGCTATTCTGCGCTCTTTCGTGTTCATCCCGTTGAGGATAGTGCCTACAGAAAGGCCGAGAAATTTGTAGATTCTGCCCATCCACTCGGCGTCGCGGGCTGCAAGGTAGTCGTTGACCGTGACAAGGTGAGCGCCGCGTCCTTCCAGAGCGTTGAGGTACATCGGAAGAGTAGCGACGAGCGTTTTACCTTCACCGGTCTTCATTTCGGCGATCCTTCCCTTGTGGAGGACTATGCCGCCGACGAGCTGAACATCGTAGTGCCTCATGCCGAGAACGCGTTTTCCCGCCTCACGGACGACTGCAAAAGCCTCGGGAAGAATGGAATCAAGCGATTCGCCGTTTGCTATCCTCTGTTTGAAATCGGCTGTTTTAGCCGTCAGATCCGCATCGGAAAGATTCTTCAGCGAATCTTCGAAACTGTTGATTTTCGCGATCGTCGGTCTGATAGACTTCAAAAAACGGTCGTTTTCAGTACCGAAGATCTTTTTGAACAGGTATTTGAACATATCGGAACTCCCGAATATTTTTGAAAACTAAAATTTGAAAAGGTCGCTGAGCTGCGTTTTTGCCTCGATCTCCTCGCTGCCGTCCTCGCCTTCGTTCTTGATGAACTCGAACGAAGCGCAGAAGTTTGCCTTATCTCTTTCGCGGATGAAGGAACGAGAGTCTTCACGGCATTCGTTCGTGTAGTTTTCATCGTGGAAACGACAGTTCATGCAGCAGTGAAGGTCTGAGTAGCAGAACGGACACACATCCTGTCTGCCGACTTTTCCGCGGATGTCTTCAAGTTCGTCGTCAAGCGATTTTTTGCAGTTGTGACAGATATAAACAGCCATAATTTCCTCCAAAAACAACAAAACGCAGAATTATAGAGATTAAGCGGAAAAAATCAAGGTGTTTCCAACGACCTTACTGCCGCCGCTGAGCTTGAGGACCCTGAGGACTATAAAGACCCTGAGGATCTTAGCGGGCGGCAGTAAAAAAACTGAAGTCAGTTAAATGGAAATTTTTCTCGCAAAAAATGCAAATCCCAAAACAAAAAGAAGCATTGCAAAAACAGCGGAAACGCCGGTGTTTCTGTCGTCTATTGCCGTTACTGCGCAGCTTCCGCCGTCATCGTCGTCTTCAAGGCAGGTAAGATCACCTTCTTCGCATTTGTAGGTAAATGCTTTTGATTTTACCGGCAGCCCGATAAGTTCGGTGGAGGTTGCAAGTTTGACTTTCGATTTCTGGATTTCGAATTCCGCTGTCATATCTTTGGGAATATTGAATTCTGCTACAAAAAGCAGAGTTTTTTCTTCGCCTGCTTCAAAAGAGAGGGGAGTGTCAAAAACTATATCCAGCAGGTTGGAAGATTCGGTAGGAACAGCACTGACGAGCTGCACTTCGCCATCGTAGGAAGCATCCTTGTTGGTGTCGAGAAAAACAGAGATCTTTTTGATCCCGTCCTTGAATTTTACCGATTTGGATGTCGTTTTAAGTGTGATTTTCTTAATACTGTTGCTGTGCGCAATAGCCTTAGCCCTGGCCTGAATGATTCCTGTCGGAGTTTTGTTAATGTCGGAAAGCGACGGAACAGGCGGTTCTACGCTGCCTTTTGTGAAGACGAATGCTTCAACCGTCGGCTCGAACGAAAACTCTGCAAAATTCATCGGGAATCCCGAATTTTCAGTGGTCATGTTCCGGACTCTGCTGAAAGAAAATCTCTCGATGCTTTCAATGTAGAAATAGAAACTCGTGTTGACCGGAACCGATTCAGGTGTTTTGTATGAAGCATCGGCAACGATCAGGAAATGGTGAAGGATGTTCGACTCATAAACTGTGGAATCGCCTTTCAGAGCAAGGGAAACGGTGTTTGCCTTTACGCTTTGAGGGTCGGTGACTTCGGTATCGCCGTCATCGAAAATGCCGTTTCCGTTTTTGTCGTAGACAAGTTTGACATTGGTGATCTGCGTAGCCTGGTCTTTTGCATAGAGGCTCGCAATGACCGAATCGAACGAGAAGTTTTTGCCGGATTCCTCAGTCGAAGCCAAAACGGAGAACTGTCCCATGACAAGTTTTTCCGTCGGAGCCGGGATGATTATTGCAGCGTCACCGCTTACAGGAGAGTTTTTACCTGTTGCAACGGTGGTTTTAGCGCTGCCGGCAAAATTGGATTCGTCGATTACGCATCCTCCGTTTTTGCAGACTTTTCCTGTGCCGCATTCTTCGTCTTTCGTACAGCCTTCGCCGTCACCGTAACCGCCGCAGTTCGTAAGGTCGGGATTTTCGCAAGCGGCTGCCGAAGGACAGCTGCCGAATGTGAGCCTGAGCGGGATCGAAGTGTTGGTTTTGTAGGGTTTGCCCGAATCGTCACTGATTATAGCGGTATTTTCAATGACTTCGTTCTTTGCAAGATTGTCTTTAGGTTTGACTTTGAAACGGATCATTATCGTTTCATCGCAGGTCTGATATACCTGATCGCAGTAGCCGAGTATATCCGCCACTTTATATGGATTCGTCAGCGGGAAACCTCCGTTTATGTCTTCGACTGCTTCCCATTTCTTGCAGACATTGTCGCTTTTCCACTCTTTGCACATTTCGGTCGTGCCGGAAATATAGTTGACTTTCGGTGAAAGCGTGTCCTGAACAGTTACGTTCGTCGAAAGATCGTCTCCCCAGTTCTGGACTTTGATCATGAAGTAGAACGGGGCTGTCGCGCAGACGGAATCAGCCTGTTCGGAGCATGAGCAGTAGTTTTTCTCTCTTCCGTCGGGAGTTACCGGGTTTATCGGAATATCGTATCTCGGAGCTTTGGTATCAAGCGAGACGACCATGTAGTTCGGATAGATGCAGTCTGCGTTGGCACCTATTTTTATGAACATGTTGGAGTCGCCTTTTTTGAACTGTCTGTCGAAATCGGGGTTAGCCTCTGCATCAAGCAGGAAAGTATCGACATCCATCGTGTATTCAAGGGTGTCCGGATCAGGATTGTTCGGGTCACCGCCGATACAGGTCGGGAAATCATCGTTCCAGCCGTAGATGCTTGAAATCGAGTTATAGGTATCGGAATAGTTGAATGCCGTTCCGCTTGAATCTACAAATTTGGCTGGATTGCACTGATTCTGGAGAATGACCAGATCTTCAGGAGCAGTTGTCTCGCCGGTTACCTGCAGACCTTCCGGAGGACAAGCTGCCATACCGTATGTTCCGCAGCCTGAAGCACTTGCCAGACCGGGATCTCCTTCGTGAACAGCCATCGTCATTTTGATGATAGGCTTGTCAGGGAATTCGAAACCTGAAATTCCGAGGTCGACTTCCTGTTTGCAGAATCTTCCGAAACCGTTGTAGATGTAGACCATTTTCGGGCTGATTCTCGTTGAACGGTAGACTGTGATGAGCGACCAGCCGCACATTACCGAAGCACTGTAGCCGTTTGTGCCTACAATCTGCGAAAGATAGTTCGAGTCGTTTGAGCATTCGACATCACTGACAGTATAGCTGCCGTAAAGTGACATACCGTCAGATTTGTAGCCGAGATCCCTTCCTTTTGCGTGGATCTGGTTGAAGAAATCGGTGACATCGACACGGTAGGTGTAGTATCCGCCGTAAATCGTACCGCTTTGCTCGGTTGTTATTCCTTCGAACGTGAAATCCTGCTGCCCCGGGTTGGCATCGGTTCCGGCAGTCCCGATTCTGGGAGCGACAGCGTTTATCGTCTGAGTGATCTGACCGTCGTCCGATGTAAAGTTGAGAGTCGCCGTGTTGTCGGTGTGGTTTACATTGTTCGGATCGAGGCTTGAAGTCCAGACAAGATAAGCTGCTTCGACGTATGCATCTTCCGGAACATGCTGGTTCGTCAGCTGGAAAGTGCTCTGCGGAAGGCAGCTGTCCGGCTCGGGATTGTCCTCCCAGTCGCATCCGACCGGCGAGCTTGCACTGGAGCAGATCTCGCGGACATCGTTTCCCATCAAAGATTTGAACATTACGAAATAGTCGAAACTTCCGGCTTCCCACTGAAGTTTTTTGCCGTCAAGCGTGGAAACTTCCGGACCGATCGTTGTTCCTTCGTAAGCGGATGCCGAAAGCACTGCAGAAAGAACAAAAATGAACACTAATAATTTTTTCATTGCAGTCTCCTGTTGTTAAATCACACATAAAACTACAAATTTTACCAAAAAAGAAAAATAAGTCAAAGCGGTAAAAATGAAAGTCGCCGGCATGATTTGCTTTTTTGCTTTTTTTATGCGAAAACAGCGGGATTTTTCGGGGGTTTTGTCCTTTTTCAGCGGAGGGATCATGGTGAAAAGAGAAAACTACATATCGTGGGATCAGTATTTCATGGGAGTCGCACTGCTCAGCGCGCAGCGTTCCAAAGACCCGAACACTCAGGTCGGAGCGTGTATCGTGAACAGCGAACACCGCATCGTCGGAGTAGGCTACAACGGCTTTCCGGCAGGCTGCGGGGATGACACGCTTCCGTGGGACAGGGAAGGGGAATACCTCGACACGAAATACCCGTTTGTCGTTCACGCCGAACTAAACGCCATACTGAACTCGATCCAGAATCTCCGCGGCTGCACGATATATGTCGCCCTTTTTCCGTGCAACGAGTGCGCAAAGGCAATAATCCAATCGGGAATTTCTGAAATAGTCTATCTTTCAGACAAATACGCCGACACAGACGCGGTCAGGGCTTCCAAACTCATGCTGGCACAGGCAAATGTCAAAGTCAGAAAACTCGAACCTCTGCCGGAAAATATTGTTTTAAAATTCAATTAGTGCCGCAGTCTTGCCGGGATCCCGTGATCCCGAAAGCGGCGCACCGTGATCCCCGGATATCGGAATATCGTGATCACGCCATTATTCACTGCCGCGCCGCCAGCAATTTGCTCTTTTTTCTTCTTTCTCTATAATCAGTGGTTTTTTGTTTTAGGTGGAGGAAGTTTTGGCAGCTCACGAAGATTTGATATTTATTCCGTCGTTCCTCAAAATCGAGCGTTTTGACAACAGAACGCCTGTTGTTTACGACACTTTTGCCGAAATCGGGGCAAAACTTGCCGGCTTAGATAAAGTTTCTTACATATTGATAATGTCTATGCGCGACTATCAGCCGGAACTTCCGCTGATAAAAGACGCAAAAGCGGTGCTTATCGTTTCTTTCGACTGCGAATTCAAGCAGCTCGACCAGCGTGTTTTTGTTGTCGACGGTGAAAAGTTCGACCGTTTTTCGCTGGGATACATCCTTGATTTCATCAACATAACAAGTGATCTTTACAACAAGATCCTTGAAAACGCGCAGATAAGTATCAGCCTGAGCGTTGAGAAGGAGCCGAACAAACTTTACGGTCAGATTTTGACTTTCCTGCGCAAAGCGACTAATGCCGAAGCCGGCACGCTTTACCTGATGAACGAAGAGCACGACAGAATATTCTTTGTCTCCAGCCAGAACAGCCGCCTCGGTTCAAAAGTTTTCGAGAAGCGCGAGATCCCCTTCAACAAAAGGAGTTTCGTCGGTTACGTCTGCGACAAAGGCGAAACGCTCAACATTCCGGATGCATACAGCATTCCCGAAGATGCGCCGTACACTTTCAACAGCGATCTCGACAGAAAACTCAACTATAAAACGGTTTCGATAATCACAGTTCCGATGAAAACGGCGACCGGAGATGTTGTCGGCGCGGTACAGCTCATCAACAAGCTCGACAGCGAGTCGGATGAGCCGGTCCCGTTCAGCGATTTCGATACGATCATGCTCAAAAGCCTCTCGACTCTCGCAGCGGTTTCGGTCGAAAACAACAATCTTCTGCTTGAAACAGAAAAACTTCTCAACAACATGATAATTTCTTCGGTAAAAGCAATAGAACAGAGGGATCCGATAACGAAAGGTCACAGCATCCGCGTATCGGCATACACGATGGCGATTTTGAAACATGCACTCGAAAAACCGGAAATAGCAGATCGTTACCGTGTCGACAAAAATACGATGAAAGTTGCCGAAACAGCATCTTTGCTTCACGATTTCGGCAAAGTCGGCGTCCGCGAAAAACTTCTTATGAAGCAGCACAGATTTTATGCGGAAGATCTCGAAAAAATGAAGTGGCGCATAAAGTACGCCATTGTTTTTATGCGTGACGGAAGCGAGGAAAAGGCGGTCGCCGAAGAGCTGCTTTCAAAACTCGATTCGCTCGATATTCCGCGTCCCCACGAT
This sequence comes from uncultured bacterium, assembly GCA_905235605.1. Taxonomy (GTDB): domain Bacteria; phylum UBP6; class UBA1177; order UBA1177; family UBA1177; genus UBA1177. Next base: position 29,876 of record CAJOMF010000006.1, on the reverse strand, counting down.
GAAGAAGAAAAAAAACTCATTGAAAAGGCTGCCCGTATTATGGTCAATGCGAACGGCGAAAAGATAGAACTTGTAACTTCGGAAGAGCTCGTCTACCTCAACATCCAGAAGGGAACGCTCACCACGGAGGAACGTTCGAACATGGAAAAGCATGTTCTTTACAGCTACGAGCTGCTCAACTCTATTGACTGGCCGGTTTCACTCAAGGCTGTACCTAATGTCGCTGCCGCCCACCACGAAAAACTCGACGGAAGCGGCTATCCGTTCCACAAAAAAGGGGAGGAACTAGGCATCATCGAACGGGTCATGGCGATTGCCGATATCTATGATGCCCTGACCGCGAAGGACAGACCTTACAAAAAGGCGATCGCGCCTGAAATCGCCATATCCATCCTGAAAAAAGAGGTCGAAGACGGCAAACTCGACCCTGTTCTTTTCGATGTTTTCGCATCGAACCGCGAGGCGATCGACCGCGAAGTCAATGAAAAGGTCTACGAAAAAATAGAATAAAATTTTGTTCCGGCGGATATAGTTGACAAACCCGTTTTTAAAATATTAGATAGCGCGTTATTTTCTTTAACACTTAAGGAGGTCAATATGAAAAAAGTTCTTCTTGCTACCGAAAAACCTTTTGCAGCAAAGGCTGTTGCAAAAATCGAAGAGATCTGCAAGGGTGCAGGTTACGAATTCCGCAAACTTGAAAAGTACACGTCCGTTGACGAGCTCAAGGCAGCTGTCGCAGACGTAAACGCGATCATCATCAGAAGCGACAAAATCACGAAAGAGATCATGGATGCAGCTCCGGAACTCAAGATCGTAGTCAGAGGCGGCGCAGGTTTCGACAACGTCGACTGTGCGGCTGCAAAAGAGAAAGGCATCGTCGTTATGAATACCCCCGGCGTAAACGCAAACGCTGTTGCAGAACTTGCTATCGGTATGGCTATCTACACCGCAAGAACCTGCTTCACTCCGTCGACCGGAACCGAACTTAAAGGCAAAAAACTCGGGTTGCAGGCTTACGGGAATGTCGGCAGGAATGTTGCAAGGATCGCGAAAGGACTCGGTATGGAAGTTTATGCTTTCGACCCCTTCCTTACCAAAGAGAAAATCGAATCCGAGGGCGTAAAATACATCGCTACCAAAGAAGAGCTCTACAAAACCTGCAACTACGTATCGCTCCACATCCCGGCTAACGACGAGACCAAGAAGTCGATCACGAAAGAGTTCATGATGGATATGCCGAAACCGGCGACCCTCATCAACACCGCAAGAAAAGAGATTATCAACGAAGAAGACCTCGCGGCTGTTCTTGAAGCAAGACCCGATTTCAAATACGTTGCAGACGTCGCTCCGGACAACGCTGAAGAGCTCAAAGCTAAATTCGAAGGCAGAGTTTTCTTCACCCCGAAGAAAATGGGCGCACAGACGAGCGAAGCAAACGACAACGCTGCAGAAGCTGCTGCAACAGAGATCGTAAACTTCTTCGAAAAAGGCGATGTAAGATTCCAGGTCAACAAGTAAGTCTTGGTTTTTACAGGAAAAAATCTTCTACTTTACGCGGTCACGGAAAGATATCCTGACCGCGATTTTTTTGCTCAGATCGAATCGGCACTCAAAGGCGGGATCACCTGCCTGCAGCTTAGAGAAAAGCATCTTCCGTCTGGTGAATTTCTCGCTGAAGCGCGTGAAGTAAAAAAACTCTGTGCGAAGTATGATGTTCCGCTCATTATCAACGACAACATTGAAATTGCGCTTTCATGCGGGGCTGACGGAGTCCACATCGGGCAGGATGACGGCAGCGTGGCCGAAGTCCGAAAAATGGCGGGAAACAGGCTTGTAATCGGCGTTTCGGCGCACAATGTCGGAGAGGCTATGGCCGCTGAAAAAGCAGGGGCTGACTATCTGGGAAGCGGTGCAGTTTTCGGAAGCGCGACAAAATCAAATGTCCGTGTCCTACCGCTTGAAACGCTGAAAAACATCTGCTCGGGCGTAAAGATCCCGGTCGTTGCGATAGGCGGCATCAACGAGACCAACATGATCAGCCTTGCCGGAACCGGCATCAACGGAGTCGCAGTTATAAGTGCGGTCTTCGGAGCTCAAGATGTTGAAAGCAAGTGCAGAGAATTGAAAAGGCTTTCTGAAAAAATTGTTGTCAAATGAAATATACGCCCGTTCTGTCAGAAAAACTGGCGCAACAGCCTGCTATCTGATTTTTGATGGGGACTATTCGTCCTTTACAAGCGGCATCATAATTGAAATTTCTTTTTCGTCGAGTACCGAAAGCACATTGAAAACTTTCTTTTGATCAGCATATCCTGGTTTCGAGCATCTTATTTCGATCTGGACATCACCTGCAGTGTCGCGGCTCAAACCTTTGATGTCGTAAGTTTCTGTCGACTCGTAAGGAGACGGTGCAAGATACTTTTCATTCTGATTTTTGACATCGGGAGTCGATGATTTTACGCGCCAGTAACAGTCTGCACCCTGCGGACGGGTATTGATGTTCCAGTGGATCGTGAGACGTTCCAGCTCTGTATTGCCCGTACCTGCGACCTGTTTGCTAGACTCGTTTTTAATTTTTACCAGTTTGGCAGTAATTGTAGCTCTATAGGAGATTCCGCCTTTTATTTCTTCCTCACTAAAATCAATTGTCGGAACAACAATAGTGTCACCATTGGAAGATTTAACTTTGCCTATAAGTTTGTGTGCTGCCAGAAAACCGGCCATCGATTTACCGTCGCAGGGATTCGGTGATCCTAAATTAAGGTCTGCTATATGACCATACTTTAATGTGCCTTTTGATTTTCTGTCAAGGAAGCGCGGTCCCATTTTAGTTACTTGGCAGAGATTCAGGAACTCACCTGTCTGGGATTTGACTTGAATCAAACCTTTTCTTGAGATGTAGGTAACTGTAGCCTCTGATGTAATCGTGTCGAGAATTTCATAATCATTTCTCTGAAGTGAAATTGTTGACGCAAGTCTTTTCTCGTCTTTTGGAGCCATGGTTCTTGTTGTTCCGCATGATACAACAAACATAATGCCGCACAAGGCAGCCGTAATAAACGATTTCATTGTCTTTTTCATCTTTACCTCCTTAAAAAATAGAAATAACAGACCTTATTCGGTTCAAAACGCGTAAATGTATACTAACGGCTACAAAAATCAAGAAAAAAGTGCATTAAAAGCTACAAAAACCGTAAAAATGTGTATTATCAGATACATACGCAAAAAAAATTTCTGCTATTTTATCTCTGTTGTTGTTTTTGGTTTTTATTGCCGGTATGGAAGCTCGGGAATTACTCGGAAAACGCATTTTGTTTCTTCGGAAACAGCAGGGCATGACACAGAATGATCTTGCTTTCAAATCGGGTCTCGGGCGCGAGTACATCAGCACGGTAGAATGCGGCAAACGCAATATTTCAATAGACGCGATCGAAAAAATTTCCTTTGCTCTGGAACTTCCTCTAAAAGAGCTTTTTGATTTTGAAGAAAGTCAGAAAAAGGCTCTGCTTTAAACCGGACATTTCAGCTTTGTGCTAAAAATCCCTCAATAAATTCAGGATTCTTGAAAATTCAGTCTTATCCAAGGTATTACCGCTACGCAGGATCTTCAGTTCAGTCCAATCTGCTTTGTCGACTCACGTCAAAGAATCCAGCTTCACAAAAGATGGTTTGTCGAACGGCGGATCGTAAATTTTGAGCCTCTCGTTTGAAGGAAAAAGTAGTTTTCGTTCTTTTCCTTTGATGCTTGAGATGATCAGAACCTCGATATAATCGGCATTGACCGATATTACCAGATAAGGTCTGTCGTATTCCGGCATATTTCCGTTTGCAAAAGGGATACGCCCCAATATTCCCTGACCTGCCGCAAAGTCCGTCAGTAAATAACCGGATTTCCGCTATCAAGATAAATCGTGTAGGAATCGTCTTCTGCCGAGGATGAGAATTTCTCCAATTTGGAAATAATTTCGTCTGTCAGCACAAATACCTTGTCAAAATAATAGGTTACACCGTTTATAGTTTCTTTTTGAAGCTCTTCGCGGGAAGACTTCTTGAAAGCATCAATAACTTCTTTCATTCGCTTAATATCGCCTTTTTGCGACATAATATCGACTACGGAAGATTTTTTGTCGTGAAACCCGTAATCGTTTGTTCCTTTAACCAGAGCCTTTTTCCAAAAATCGAAAGTGTGGTTTATTTCAGAAAGTTCTTTTGCGGAAGCATTGCCGAAAATATCAGTAATCAAATTGAGTATATAATACTCCTTTTCAGAAAAATCGGGTTGGAAATCGACACTTTCCTGCTTAAACTCCGAGTAATCATTTTTATAGCGCAGTCTGACTTTTTCTATGACGCATCCGTTTTCAAATGCCAGGATCTCATCATTGAACAAAGGTTCTCCGAATTCGGAAATACTCGCCAGATCCGCTAAAACAAGCAGTTTTTGCAGCTTCATATTTCCGTCATAAGTATCCGGTGTAGAATCTGCGCCGTTTTTAATAAAAAATTTTGCGAAATCGTAAACATCTCTCATCGCAAACTCCGCCAAATCTGCCATTAACCAAAACGCCGGATATTGTAATCGTAAGAAAAAGAATGTCAACTGCTTTTTAGATATTGTCTAAAAATTATTTTTTGACAAACTCTTTTTTAACGCTACATTTCGGCGTTTCGTGTTTTTTGATGTTCATCTTTTTGCAGGGGAGCGTGCTGAGGCAGGCTGAGAGGAAGTTAGGCTTTGACCCTTTGACCTGATGCGGGTAATGCCGCCGTAGGGAGTCTTTTTGGAATCTTTTTGTCAGCTTTCAGTCGTTTTCAGTGCAGAAAAATGGAAAAGTGCTGCGGCGCACCGGGGGCACCACTCTGCGTCGCTTTATAAAAGTAGTGCTGAAAAAGGAGGAATTATGAAAACAGCATTATCAATCGCTGGCAGTGACTGCAGCGGAGGCGCCGGTATCCAGGCCGATCTCAAAACGATGACCATGAACGGAGTCTATGCGATGAGCGCGGTAACAGCTCTCACGGCACAGAACACCACCGGCGTAACAGGTATTTCGGAGGTAACTCCAGATTTTCTCAAACAACAGATCGATGCGGTATTCACGGACATTTTTCCGGATGCCGTAAAGATCGGGATGGTCTCGTCGTCTCAGCTGATCGGGGTCATTTCGGAAAGGCTTGAATTTTACAAAGCGAAAAACATTGTGGTCGATCCGGTAATGGTCGCAACAAGCGGTTCGGCACTCATGAAAACTGACGCCGTGTCAACTTTGGAAGAAAAACTCCTTCCGATCGCGGCTCTCGTCACGCCGAATATCCCTGAAGCGGAGATTCTTTCCGGCATGACAATAAAAAATGCCGGAGATATGGAAAAGGCGACAGAACTGATAAGCGGAAAATTCGGCTGTGCGGTGCTTCTTAAAGGCGGTCACAGCATAAACGACGCGAACGACCTTCTCTGCAAAGGGACCGAAACGAAGTGGTTCAAAGGAAGAAGGATCGAAAACCCCAATACTCACGGAACGGGCTGCACGCTTTCTTCTGCGATAGCGGCGAACTTGGCAAAAGGATTTTCGCTTGAAACCTCGGTCGAAAGGGCGAAAAACTATATTTCCGGTGCACTTTCGGCGATGCTTGATCTGGGAAAAGGCCGCGGACCGATGAAACACAACTTCGATCTCGGTGGCGAATTTGCGAAGGAGGTGTAAAATGGAAGAAAAAAGGACATCCTTGCTGGAAAACAGCTTCATCTGGTTCGGTGCAGCGGTTTCTATCGCAGAAATCCTGACCGGTACTTACTTCGCGCCGCTCGGCTTCAAAAACGGATTCCTAGCGATAATTTCAGGTCACATCATAGGCTGCGCGATGCTTTTTCTTGCAGGCGTTGTCGGCGGAAAAGTTCGTCTTTCCGCGATGGATTCCGTCAAAATGAGTTTCGGCGAAAAAGGCGGAATACTCTTTGCCGTTCTCAACATAATGCAGCTTCTGGGCTGGACCGGAATAATGATCTATGACGGCGCACTTTCGGCAAACGGACTTCTCTCTGCCGGAAACTGGGTGTGGGCACTCGTCATCGGCATACTCATCGTTCTCTGGGTAATGTTCGGCATTGTCAACGTCTCAAAAATAAACAGCGTTGCGGTGACTGCGCTTCTCGTTCTGACTGTGATTTTGAGCGTGAAGATTTTCACGGGCGAAGGTGCAGCTGTATCGGCTGAAGAAGCGATGAGTTTCGGCGCGGCTGTCGAACTTTCTGCTGCAATGCCCCTTTCGTGGCTGCCGCTCATCAGCGACTATACGAGCAAGGCTGAAGAACCTGTCAAGGCATCGGCAGTCAGTTCCGTCATATACGGCTTGGTTAGCTGCTGGATGTACACGATCGGCATGGGCGCCGCGATATTTACAGGAGAGAGCGATCTCGCTCAGATAATGACCAAAGCAGGGCTCGGCGCAGGACTTATAATCATCGTTTTCTCGACGGTCACGACGACGTTCCTGGACGCATATTCGGCAGGAATCTCGGCTGAATCAGTCTCGACGAAACTCAAATCAAAGGCAGTCGCTATCTCTGCGGCGGTTTTGGGAACCATCGGCGCGATACTCTTCAACATGGATGACATCACCGATTTCCTTTATCTCATCGGCTCAGTTTTCGCACCGATGACCGCTGTCCTCATTGCCGATTTCTTTATCCTTAAACGCCGCACGATTGAAACAGCCTTTGTCTGGACAAATCTCGTCGTCTGGGTCATCGGTTTCGTCATCTACCGCTACCTCATGACAGTCGATTTTGTTCTAGGCAACACACTTCCCGACATGCTCATCACGATGCTTATCTGCGTTGCGGCAAATAAGATCGTCGGGATGAAAAAAGCGGCCTGATTTTAATGATATCCTCGATTTTCATGTCCGTTTCGAGCGGATCCATCCGTTTCAGGACGGAAACGGGCGTGTCGGCAGACTTCTTATTTTCTGGCAGTGTCTTCAGGCCGGGATCGTGCCTTTCATCATCACCGAAGAACTGCGGCTTTTCTACTATCGGGGCATTCAGAGGTGGGGCAAAACGAACGCATTTTTGCGCGACACATGCCTTTCGGCGCAGGACGGATACAAAACCTGCTCGATTATTTCAGGATAAAATACTGACTACAGTGAAGTATTGACCAAAAATCCTGTTTGACTATAATTTTCGGAACTTTTTCGGAGGGAAATATGAAAAAGATCATTCTGGCGGTTTTAGTTGCGGTTTTTGCGGTAATGTCCTGCAACAAGGATAAAGTTGCGGAAGTAAAAAACGCGGAAACATCTGAAAACAAAGAGAAAAAAGAGTCGAATCAACCAATTTTGGAGGAAAAAGAGATGACTATTTACGATTTTACGGTGAAAGACAGAAAGGGAAACGATGTCAAAATGTCCGATTATAAGGGCAGGGTGCTCCTTATCGTGAACACGGCGACGGGATGCGGATTTACTCCGCAGTATGAAGGTTTGGAAAAACTTTGGGAGGAATATCACGGCAAAGGTCTGGAAATACTGGATTTTCCGTGTGACCAATTTGGTCACCAGGCTCCAGGAACGGATGATGAGATCCATCAGTTCTGCCAGATGAAGTTCAACACCGGTTTTGAAAACTTCAAAAAAATCGAAGTCAACGGCGAAAACGCGGAACCGCTTTACAAATACCTCAAAAGTCAGAAGAGTTTTGCAGGTTTTACGGGCGAAAAAGCCGATTTTATGGCCGGTTTTATCGCAAAACAGGATCCGGACTACAAAAACAATGCCGAAATCAAATGGAATTTCACGAAATTTCTCGTAAACCGCAATGGCGAGGTCGTTGAGCGCTTCGAATCAACTGTCGAACCTGCGGAAATTGCCGACAAGATCAACAGCCTGCTTTAGGTGTCTGCAAATCTTGCATTTTGATGAAAAATCTCTAATTTATGCAGGCTCTTTAAACATTTTTGACAACATTTTTTTCAAGGGAGAAAGCTATGCAGAAAAAAACTGTATCACAGAAAGGCAAAAAGCAGACAAAATACATTTTCATCACTGGCGGAGTCGTAAGTTCCTTAGGAAAAGGGATCACTTCGGCATCCTTAGCCCTCATTCTGAAAAGCCGCGGATATCAGGTTTTCATGCAGAAACTCGACCCTTATCTCAACGTCGATCCCGGCACGATGAGCCCGTATCAGCACGGCGAAGTTTTCGTCACCGATGACGGCTATGAGACTGACCTTGACCTCGGTCACTACGAGCGTTTCGCGGGTGTTCACTGCACGAAGGCTTCAAGCTACACTTCGGGCAGGATCTATTCGTCTGTCATCGCGAAAGAACGCGCCGGAAAATATCTTGGCGGCACTGTTCAGGTAGTTCCGCACATCACGAACGAGATCAAAGACGCGTTCCGTTCTGCTGCTGAAAGCGGTGCGGACATAGTTCTCTGCGAGATCGGCGGCGTTGCAGGCGACATCGAATCGCTTCCTTTTCTTGAGGCTGCGCGTCAGTTCAGATTTGAAGTAGGCTCAGAAAACAGCTGCTTCGTTCACCTCACGCTCGTGCCTTACCTCAAGGCGGCGGGAGAGCTCAAGACCAAGCCTTCGCAGCATTCCGTCGCCGAGCTCAGGAATATCGGTATCATCCCCGACATCCTCGTATGCCGCACCGAAATGACTATACCGAAGGAACACCTTGAAAAATTAGCTCTTTTCTGCAACGTCCGCAAAGAGTGCGTAATCGAAGAAAAAGATGTCACCGATTCAGTTTATTCAGTTCCGCGCGAACTTTTGAAACAGGAACTTGATCTCAGAATTTTAGAACAGCTCAAACTTCCGATAAAACCTGTCGTCCACACCGAATGGGACACCCTTGTCCGCAAGGCGACAAAGCCGAAATACGAATGCACGATAGCCCTTGTCGGCAAATACATCGCGATCCGAGACGCATACAAATCGGTGCACGAGGCGCTTCAGCACGCAGGAATGGCGAACAATGCAAAAGTCCATGTCGAATGTATCGAAGCGGAAGATTTAGAAAAGAATAAAAACATACTCAAAAAAGTTGACGGCATCCTTATCCCTGGCGGCTTCGGCACGCGCGGAGTCAACGGCAAGTGCATAGCGATAAGATATGCCCGTGAAAACAAAGTCCCGCTTCTCGGGATCTGCCTAGGGATGCAGTGCTGCGTGATCGAATACGCAAGGAACGTTCTCGGCTGGAAAGACGCCAACTCGACTGAATTCGACACAAAAACGAAGCACCCGGTAATTGATCTCATGGACGAGCAGAGAAAAGTCACGGCAAAAGGCGGCACGATGAGGCTCGGCGCATACCCGTGCAACCTTGTTAAAGGCTCGAAGGCGGCAAAACTCTACAAGAGTGAATCTATCAGCGAACGCCACCGCCACCGCTACGAATTCAACTATGACAGCAAGTTCCGCGAAGAACTTGAAAAGGCAGGGCTCAAGATCGTCGGGACTTCGCCGGACGGCAAACTTGTCGAAATGATAGAACTTGATAACCATCCCTACTTCGAAGCCTGCCAGTTCCATCCTGAATTCAAAAGCAGACCGACCGATCCGCATCCGCTCTTCAACGGGCTTGTGAAAGCGGCTTTGAAGCATAAAAACAATATTTCTAAGGAGAAAAAATAAACGGTTTCGCAAAATTCAGATCATAAAACCATTTTTATTCCCTTGGATATACGCAGGATCTCATCTTTAAAATGGTTCCCAGGATTCAGTTCGAAAATCGTCGGGATACCGCGTGATTTGTAGAAATCGGCAAGAAATTCTGTGTTTTTCTGCACAGGAGCTAAGTTTTTATCGCGTGTTTTTGCTTCGGTATCCCCCAAAGAAAGGTAGATGCAGTCAGGAGTTTTTGCAAAATCGTGTGACTGGGCAAATCCGGTGAAACCAGGGAACCAGAGTGAGCCTGAAACGCTTGCAACGCGGCTGAAAACATCAGTTTTATAAGTTGCGTAAAGCGCGAAAAGACCGGCAAGGGAATAGCCTGCGATCGCGGTGTATTCAGGTTTTTCGGGAAGTTCGCCGCAGATTTCGGGAAGGATTGAAGTCGTGAGTTCCGAAATATATTCATCCGCGCCGCCAAAACCGTGTCTGTTGTTTCTTATCTCAGGAGTTTCCCACGGTGAAAGGTCTCTGTTCCAGTTGAGTCCGCTGATTGCGGCGAGAGTTAAGTTTTTGCAGCCGGATTCAAGGCATTTATCGAATATTTTTGCACCTTCGCCCTGGATCGTGTTCAGAATGACAAGCGGCGCTTTGCCCATTGCACTTGAAAAAATCTCGACTGTTCTGCCTGAAACGGTGAAATGCATTTCAACTCCGTTTGGAATCCACGATGTTTGCCCACTCCGAAATCCGTTTTTTCATTCCTTCGATATCTAAAATTCCGAAAGCAAAGCCTTTTCTGATAAGTTCTACAGGCACGAATTCGTCGTATTTTTCAAAAACGGGATTCTCTTTCGGATAGATGAGCTCCATCGGGTCGATACCTTTCGCTGCTTCTTCCGCGACTGTTTTGTAGAAAGTTTCGGGATCTGCTTTCATCGTGAACTGCATGAAGTAGGGGCGAGACGAAGAAAGTCCTTTGAGTCCTAAAGCAGAGCCGCAGCGTATTTTCAAAAAGCGCTCAAGCGCGATGAAAGCATAAGTTCCGAGCCACGGGAAAAGTGCCCACATATTGCCGCCCAAGTGAACGAGAGGTTTCCGTGCGACTCCCGCATTCAGAAAAGTTTTTCTTGCATCGCTTAGCCTTGCAACTGCGTGGCGCATGAGGTAGGGATAGCTTTTTTCTTCACTTAAAACGCCGCGCATCCGCTCAAGAATGCGGGTGTGGATGTCCCCTGCGACATCGCCGAAATATGCCGGGATATTTCCTTTGACAAGCGTGCAGTAAACGATCCTTTTTTTGTGGTCTACTTCGTCAACGACCCAGACTCTGCCTGCGATCGCGATCTTTTCTCCTGCCGGCGGCGGCTTAACGATCGTTCCCAGCTCCTCCGAACCGGCTTTTACCGAATATTCGATATTTTCCTGAAATACCGCGTAGAATTTGAAGTTGCTGACTATGCGCTCTCCTGCAAGTCCGACGATGAGACCGCCGTTTTCGGTTCTGCTGATGTGCCCGCTATTTATCAGGTGTCTGAGCAGGAGCTTGTAGTCATCAGCAGTTATCCTTTGGAAGCAGTTGAGAGGAAGCACTCTCGAAGCAAGCTCTGCAGGAGTCATTTCTCCACATGATGCAAGCGTGCTCATTGTCTGATGGTAGAGCAGACTGAAGGGAAGCCTGTCAGTCTTCGGCGGCTCGACGAAGCGCTCTTCGATGTAAAGCTGCACTATCGCGATACCCTGCACGAGATACCACGGAATAAGCGCGGGAAGCATCGCCCTTTCTTCGGGGTGGTCTTCACGCGTGACGAAACGCATTTCCGAGGGATCTCCGCGTCTGCCTGTACGTCCCATCCGCTGCAGAAAGCCTGAAACTGTAAAAGGCGCATCGATCTGGAAGGCGCGTTCGAGTTTTCCGATATCTATCCCGAGTTCAAGCGTCGCCGTGGCGCAGACAGACATCAGCGAAGAGTCGTCTTTCATCTCTTCTTCTGCACTTTCCCGGTAGGATGCCGAAAGGTTGCCGTGGTGAATGAGAAAGCGGTCGGGTTCGTGCTTTATTTCGCAGTACTGCCGCAGATTCTGGCACACCGATTCGCACTCTTCCCTTGAATTGGTGAAAATAAGGCACTTTCTGCCTCTCGTATGCTCAAAAATATAGCCAAGACCAGGATCGGCCTTATCCGGCGCGGTATCGGTCGCTGCTTCGTCTTCTGTTGCTTCGTTTGGAATATCGGCTGAATCTGCCTGAGGATCTGTGTTGTAAAAATGCTCCATTGAGAGCCGCCACACTTCCTTTCCGCCGTCAAAACGCGGGATCACGGTCTTTCTGCCGCTTCCTGCCGAAAGGAAAACACCTGCCGCTTCGGGATCTCCGATAGTCGCCGAAAGTCCGATCCTTCGAGGGTTGCATCCTGCAACTCTGCACAGGCGCTCGATCAGGCTGAAAGTCTGCATTCCGCGGTCACCGCGCAGAAGCGAATGGATCTCGTCAACGACTACAAAACGCAAGTCTCCGAAAAGAGCCGGAATTTCCATGTGCTTGTTTATCAGAAGCGATTCAAGCGATTCGGGCGTTATCTGAAGAATTCCCGCGGGCTTTTTTATGAGTTTTCTTTTCTGCGTCTGCGGAACATCGCCGTGCCAGCGGTAAACAGGGATCGCAGCTTCTTCGCAAAGCTCGTTTATCCTTCCGAACTGGTCGTTGATCAGTGCTTTAAGCGGTGCGATATAGAGAACTCCGACACTCGATGACGGATCTTCCTCAAGCATGGTCAGGATAGGGAAAAACGCAGCCTCGGTCTTTCCCGATGCGGTAGACGCAGCAAGAAGAACATTGTCGTCGCTTCCGAAAATAGCCTCTCCCGCAGCATTCTGCACGGCGCGCAGCACCTTCCAGCCGCTTCGGTAGATGTAATCCTGAATAAAAGGAGCGTATCTGGCAAATACGTTCATATCGTGAACTCCGCGAAATCCTCGCCGGTTTCGTCAGAGACTGCTTCCGATTTTGTGTATGTGAAATCGTCCGACTGAAGTAGTTCCGCCATATTCATTTTAGGGTTCTGATACATGAGATCCATGAGTTCGATGAAATCCCTGATGACTTCGCGCGGCGTGATGTTCTGGTCTGCCCCGATCCTTCCGTATTCGAGCTTGATGAAAGCTGAGAGCTCATCAACTCCGATCTTACGCTCATATCCGTAAAGTCCGGCGTGCATATCGGCCAGCTTTTCGCATAAAACGAGCATCTCTTCTGCTGTGAGAGGTTCAAGCCTGATCACAGGAGCAAGCAGATCGCGCGCACCTTCCTTCGAAAATTTTCCTTCGGCAAGGCGTGAACGGAGCGCTTCATAGCTGTAAACTCCGCGTCTTCTGTCATCGACCGCCTGCGGTGTCGCACCCATGATGATGCCCAAATAACGCGCCTTCCCCTGAAGAGTGTCGTTATACATCGTGAGCATTTTTTCGTAATTATATTGCCTGGTTATCGAATTCGGGATCTTGTAGATGTTTACGAGTTCGTCGATCATTATCATCATTCCGGCATATCCGGCGAGCCTGAAAAAGAGGGCGAAAAGTTTGAGGTAGTCGTACCAGTCGTCGTCTGTGATTATGATGTTCACGCCGAGTTCTTCCTTTGCCTCGCGCTTTGTCGCGTATTCGGCGCGGAACCAGCGGACGACCTTCATTTTCGTTTCGTCGTTTCCTTCAGAATAAGCGCGGTAATAGAGCGAAAGAAGTCTTGCAAACTCGAATCCATGTACTAGTTCGCTCACAGCACTTGTCACTGCATAAATTTTTCTGTCAACAGCCGCCGCCAAAGCCGGATCGTCGGGCGAAAGTCCGCTTTCCTGCATCGTTTCAGACTGCACCGTGTTTATCCAGCGGTCGAGCACGAGCGTCAGCGCACCGCCTTCGGGCTTGGTTTTGGTCGAAAGGTTTCCGATAAGTTCGCGGTAAGTCGCAAGTCCCTGCCCGTGAGTTCCCTGAAGTCTTCTTTCGGGCGAAAGGTCGGCATCGGCAACGATGAAACCTTTGTCCATCACATAATTCCGTATCGTCTGGATGAGAAAACTCTTTCCTGAGCCGTATCTTCCGACGATAAAACGGAACGACGCACCGCCTTCAGAGATGATCTCAACATCGTGCAGCAGTGCCTCGATCTCGCTTTTTCTGCCTACCGCGATGTAGGGTAGCCCGATTCTCGGAACAACGCCGCCTTTCAGCGAATTTATAACGGTCTGGGCTATGCGCTTTGGTATAATTCTCTTATTTTCTTCCATTTGTACACCCGTTTTATCTGTTTTTTACTGTAAAAAGATATAAATCCGAAAGCTTGAATAAAATCAAGTCTTTCCCATTCTGTTTTTTTATGCCGTCGAATCCCGAGCGGCTGAAAAAACCGTATTTTCTGCAGGTGAGTCCGGCGGCGTTCACCTGTTTGATTTCTTCATCAATCATCTCCTGGGTTACAGGCGCGGCGCGGAATTTTGCTTCATAGAAAATGAAATCATTTCCATCCTGAGTCACGATGTCGAACTCGCCGTTTCTGCGGTTTGCAGGATCGTCGTAGTAATATTTCCCTATTTTTTCAAAAGGATTTTCGAGTTCACATGCTTTGTTCTTTCTTATAAGATACTGACGGCAGATCTCTTCAAAACATTTAGGAACATACTGCTCTTCAAAGTCCTGCTGAATGAATCTGTCGAAGAAAACATCGGGATTCATGACATTCAAGCGGGACAGATTTCTGTAAATATACTTGAAATAAAAAAGCGAAAGCTGGTCGCAGATGTAGTAGCCGCATTTTTTCTTGTTGTTTTCATCGTTTATCGGCGCATATTTTCTGATGATCTCCATTTTTTGCAGTTTTTCGAGAATATCGGAAAGGGCCGGTGAGCTTGAAACCGAGGATTCCGAGAGAATATCGCTGAATTTTACGCGACCTTTCGCAAGAATTTCAAAAACTTCATAGGCATTGGCCATTCGCTGGATTTCCGATTTCAAATACATAATTACTTCAGTTTCCAGACGGCTGCCTGGGGTTGCGATAAGCTCAAGAATATTTTCTCTCACGCTTTTTTCAGGATCGATAAGCCGCGTATAATACGGCACTCCGCCGAAAACCGAATAGAGACGGACTTTGTCTTCATCGCTGAAATTTTCATAAAACAAAGCCGCTTCATAATAGTCCATAGCTTTGAGATTTATGACCAGATCGAACCGTCCGAAGAGCGGATTCTGCTTTTCAAGAAGGCTTTCCATCGTGTCGATGTAAGAGCCGCAGAGAATGAGTTTCAGCATTGATGAGCTTTTATATTTGTCAATCAGATACTGAATGATGCTGTCCAGCCCTTTGACGACTTTCCGCAAGTAGGAATATTCGTCGATTACGAGAACGATCTCCTTTTGTCCTGCCTGCCTGAAAACAAAATCGAGAACTTCCTCAATGCTTTTGAAGGCAAGCGGCGGAAAACCCAGAACATCTGAAATTATTTCAGAAAGCGACGAAACATTGTTTTCTTCAAAAGTCTCCTTGCTTTCAAAGTAAATTGATGTCGCCGAAAGTCTGCTCAAAGAATGTTTGATAAGTTCTGTCTTTCCTATCCTGCGTCTTCCGTAGACAAGTGCCGCCTGAAGCCCGTTTTTTGAATAAAAACCAGCAAGTGTTTTAAGCTCGTTTTCGCGCCCCAGGAAATTTTCTGAGAAATTTGCTTCTTTCATTTTTTTACTCGGTTTCCTCCGACTCAACTTTGTCCGAGCAAAAATATACGATAAAAATCAGCTGATTGCAAGAAAAAGATAATTTCTCCAAAAATAAATTTTATACTTTAGCAAGATATGTATCGGAATAGAATCCCGAAGAAGGATATTGTGTAGAAAATCGCTTGAAAAATCAGAAAGTTATGTTGTGAAACCGTGTGCTAATCGGAATTTATGACGCAGCGGACTTTTTTACTTTGATCTTTGTGGTTTTGCTAAAATAACTTTGTAAAAATTACAAAATATTAGAAAATAGAACTCAATTTTTTATCAAAAATTTTATTTTATTTATCGAAAAATTTTCTTTGATATCTTTGGAGGTTTAAATGCAAAAGTTGACAGTAAAAGGTGAGACTATTTCGGTAATTCGCATGGACAACGAGGATTATCTTTGTCTGACCGATATGCTGAAAGCAAAAGACGGCGATTTTTTCGTCAGCGACTGGCTTAGAAACAGAAACACTTTGGAGTATATCGGCATTTGGGAGGAAGTTTACAATCCGAATTTTAATTATAGCGAATTCGCCTCAATTAAAAGTCAATCGGGGTTGAATAGTTTCAAGATAAGTGTCAAAGAATTTGTCGCACGGACACACGCCGTAAGTTTGCAGGCAAAGGCAGGTCGTTACGGCGGAACCTACGCACACAAGGATATAGCCTTTGAATTTGCGATGTGGATCAGCCCGGAATTCAAGATATATATGGTCAAAGATTTTCAGCGTCTCAAAGCTGAAGAACAGAAACAACTCGGCTGGAGTGCTAAACGAGAGCTGGCAAAAATAAACTACCACATTCACACGAGCGCAGTCAGCCGCAACCTGATCCCTCCTGAACTTACAGCGGCTCAAAAGTCTTTTGTTTATGCTGATGAAGCCGATATGCTCAATGTCGCGCTTTTCGGAGTGACTGCGAAAGAGTGGCGCGATAGCAATCCTGAACTTTCCGGCAATATCCGCGATTACGCCACGATAAATCAACTGATCTGCCTTTCAAATATGGAAAATCTGAACGCTGTTTTCATAAATGACGGGTTTCCGCAGTCCGAGCGTATAGAAAAACTCAACAAAATCGCCATTCAGCAGATGCAGATACTTGAAAATGTCGCTGAACAACGGTTGCTCGCAGATAAAAATTCCGAAAAAACTTGTTGAAAAATCAACCCGTTATTTTGTAAAAACTCTGGGAGCTTAGGTTGGCTTGCCCGCAAATTCAGCACGCGGGCCGCTTGCGCTCCGACAATGACTGTGGTTGCTGAGCCTATCGAAGCAAGCTCACAAAAATAGTATTTTACATTTCATTCCTCGAATACGAAAGGATAGTTCACGATAACAGTACCGCCACCTTTAGGAGCAGGGAATTGGATCTTTTTGATCTGATCTGCGACGCAGCTTTCGACAACTTCGTTTTCCAGAGTAGTTCTCTGCACTTTGGAACTGTTCACATTACCTGTTGCAGAAATGACAAAGTTGACAGCTATTCTTCCGGAAAGTTTCGGGTCCTTTTTAAGTTCATTTTCATAACACGTTCTGATATCCGGCCAGTGCTTTCTGATTACATCCTTGATGACTGATTTGTCAAGAGTCCCCATAACAACCGCACCCGTACCATTGAAGCCGAAATCAACTTCAGGATCAGACTTCTGAGAGTTTTGAGTTATGCCGTCCCTCACACAACGAGCATAGTGACGTTTTGACAACTTGTTATTTTCCATCACATACCCTCTTGCGAAATCCACGCCCCATGCAAAGCTTGTCAAAAATAATGAAGTAGAATAAGACCAAAACCAGTCATCATCTCCAAGTTTGTTATAATAGCCTTTCTCGTTTTTTCTTTCACAATAGCAGGTTTTATTATTCCAGCATTTCTCGGTCAAGCAGCCGTTCTTCTCGCTGACTTTGCACACTCCGCCAGGCTCTGTGTTTGGACAGTTTTTGATAAGAGTCCTGACTTCATCAATATCCGGCAGTCTCCAGTCGCTGTGACCGCTTTCATTCAAGTTGCGGCAATACTCTATCGCCTTTGGCCAGTTCATTTCGTCTGGCGAACGGTTTGACCACTGCAATTTGTGGCAGCCGACCATGAAAAACATCACTGTAAACACTGCAAAGATAACTATATTTTTTTTCATTTTCTCTCCAAAAAAAACCGCAAAATTACAGGTGTTATGAAACACAATGCAATATCTCCGCAACTTCTTCAACATAATCTTCAATGATCCTGAGTGTTTTTCCGTTACATTCAATGACGTTGTCGCCGATCTCGTCAAACAGGGCGGCATTTATGGTATCTGCTACGACCGAGGGCATGAGGTGAGCCGCTTTTATGTATTCGTCGGCGGAGCCGTTTTTAAGCAGACTTCGCAGGATTTCGGTGTTGACAGCATCGAGAAGGCTGTTTCCTTCATTTTCTGAGGTCGGAACGCTATTGCTTTCTTCTTCTATCTCTTCTTCGGTGAGAAGGCTTTCACGCGTAACTGCCGCATCGCTTCTGATTTTGTCGAGTCCCGACAAATCGATGTTTATTTCAGGTCTTTTTGCTTCAGCTTCAGCTTTTTTATCGGCTTCTACTACTGTTTCGGCATACTGTGTCGCCCAGGTCTCATCAGGTTTCAGGCGCAGAGCCTTTCCCGCTTTCAAGTATTTGCGGAAAACTCTTTCAGCTTCGTGAAGAAGCGCGTTGAATCTCACTTTGTCGAACTGAATTCTGCTGAAGCTCTCTTCATACCAGATTCCTCCGCGGCAGAAGTATTTTCTGCATTCGTTAAGCACGCAATTTTTGTCGGAATCGCCGCCGTCATCGCGGAAAAGAGCGTTGAAAAGAGGATACCATCTCGAAGTTTGTGCCTCTCCGAAACATGCAGTAAAAAAGTCAGTATCATCTTTGTTGAAGCGGCTTAAAACGCATTTCCAGAGTTCCGCGAAAAGGTGCTTCCCTCTGCTTCCGCACTCGGTTACGACAGGAGAAAGAAAGAGATCTTTTTCCGCAAAAAAACTGAGTGCCATAAATATTTCGTTATCATTTTTCGCCGCCGGATTTCTGAGAGTCGAAAGGTATGTGTCGTGCGCCAGGATCCGCGGGTCGGCATAGTGCATGACAGTTTCAGGCTGAAAATCATGAATGACCGCGTATTCGAACATCCAACTTTTAAGGTGCATCTGCAGAAGTGTATCGGCAAAGCCTGAATTTACGAATCCGGTTTCAAAATCAGCCATTTTTTTCAGAGTTTCTTCGGGTGTTTCAGCGCCGATCCCGCAGAGCAGTTCGTTGAGATAGAGATATACGAAAGGAGATTCTATAGGCTGAAATTTCCCTTTTCGCGCCGAGGTCCGCCATGTGAAATATTTTCTAAGCTGGCTCAGCGTAAGATCGTGGTAAGCCGGCGAAAAGTATGTGCATTTTCCGCTCCAGCCGTCGTAACTGTCCTCAAAATCCTTCATGAACTCTCCTTGACGGATGAAGTTCTTTTTCTGCTGCTCGAAAGAGCCGTCACCGTATTCATAAAGCTGCATCATTTCCCAGATTTTTGCCGGGATATCGGGATCGTTCAGTGCTGATGCGGTGATGCTTGTATCCTTATATTGATCTTCCTTTAAGTTGTTCGTGTTTTCTATGATGATCTCTTTTGTCATGCGGCAGGTTTTTGAAGATAAAGTAATATTTTTTTATGCAGCGGACTGTAACTTTTTCATAATCCACCTCTCAGGCAAGCAAAAAAACAAAAAATTATAAGGAAAAACTCTCTAAAATAAATATTTTGTACATTGAGCAGTCAAAAAAAGGTCGCCGTGATCTTTGAGCCGTTATTTTTATCGAAAAATTTCGTTTTTCGGCTATATTGGGCTGCTTTTTGTTCAGAGGTGATGAATGGAAATCAAACTTTCCGACCATTTTTCATACGGCAGGCTGATCCGTTTCGCCCTTCCGACCATAATGATGATAATTTTTACTTCCGTCTACGGCATGGTGGACGGGTTTTTTATCTCGAATTTTGTCGGAAAAAAGCCCTTTGCGGCAATCAATCTGATCTATCCTTTCTTAATGATTTTAGGTGTTTTCGGCTTCATATTCGGCACAGGCGGAAGTGCTCTCATCGGCAAACTTTTAGGCGAAGGGAAGTGTGAAAAGGCAAATTCAGTTTTTTCGTTTCTTGTATATTTCACGATTTTTGTCGGTATCGTCGTCGCTCTGATCGGCTGGATCTTGATGGAACCGGTCGCAAGCCTTCTTGGAGCGGACGATGCGATGCTTGCCGACTGCGTGCTTTACGGAAGGCTTAATCTCATCGGGCTTCCGGTCGTTATGCTCCAGTTCGAATTCCACAGTTTTTATGTCGTTGCCGAAAAGCCCAAACTCGGTTTTTTGGTAACAGTTGCAGCCGGTTTTACAAACATGATTTTTGATTTCGTGCTGGTTGCGCTTTTTCCTTTCGGCATTGTCGGCGCGGCTTTGGCGACTGTTGCGAGCCAGATTGCCGGCGGAATGATTCCGATAATTTATTTTGCCCGCAAAAACACGAGCCTTCTTAAGCTCGGAAGAACAGAATTTGACGGAAAAGCGCTGCTGAAAACCTGCACGAACGGCGCATCGGAATTCGTTTCAGGTGTTTCGATGTCGCTTGTCAGCATGCTTTACAACATGCAGCTCATGAAATACAGCGGAGAAAACGGTGTCGCGGCTTACGGCGTCCTGATGTACGTCAATTTCCTCTTTCTTGCGATATTCATAGGTTATTCGGTGGGAACCGCGCCGATCGTGAGCTTCCATCTTGGCGCGCTCAACTACCCGGAATTAAAGAATGTCCTCGGAAAAAGTGCAAAGATTTTAGCCGTTTCCGCTCTTTCGATGTTTCTTGCCGGAGAGATTTTGGCGAAACCGATGGCGATGATTTTTGTCGGCTACGACGCAGGACTCACAGAACTCACAGTGCAGGGTTTCAGGATTTTTTCATTCAGCTTCCTTTTTGCCGTAGTTCCGATATACGGCTCATCTTTTTTCACCGCACTCAATGACGGCTTTGTTTCGGCAGCGATATCTTTTTTGCGCACAGTAGTATTTGAAACCGCATCAGTCCTCATTCTACCGCTTCTTTTCGGCATAAACGGTGTATGGTTTTCGCTTGTCGCTGCTGAATTTGTTGCGGGCGCAGTCACGCTTTCGTTTCTGGCTGCAAAACGGAAACGATACGGGTATTGATGCAAAAAATTGTTACGAATTTGTATGAATGGTTCACACGAATTTGTATGAATGGTTCACACGAATTTGTATGAATGAACTTGACAAATTTGTATGAATGCTGTATTTTCTCCTGCTTTTTGCGGGAGGTAAGATATGGAAATAAAAGGCTATAAAAACCGTGTTATTGATGCAAAAGTCGAAGAATATCTGAGTGCGGCAGGTGCTGTATGTATAGAAGGATGCAAATGGTGCGGCAAAACATGGACTTCAGAGCATCACAGCAAAAGTGCCGTTTATATCGGAGATCCTGCAGGAAACTACTCAAACAGAATTATGGCACAGGTTTCTCCGCTCACCGTTCTTGAAGGAAAAACACCGCGTCTTATTGACGAGTGGCAGGAAGTCCCGCCGCTATGGGATGCTGTGCGAAATGTTGTGGATCAGCGTGCGCTTAAAGGTCAGTTTATCCTCACTGGATCAGCAGCACCGAATAGAGAAGGTAAAATGCACAGCGGAGCCGGCAGGATCGTCCGTCTCAGGATGCGACCGATGTCTTTGTTCGAATCGGGAGATTCTTCGGGAAAGATTTCGCTTTTTGACATCTGCTGCGGCAGATTTTCAAACGAACTTACCGGCGAAGTCGATCTTTCAGAACTTGTTTACCTTATTGTCCGCGGCGGATGGCCCGGTAATATCGGAGCTAAGGAAAATCAGGCTTCGATACTGGCTGAATCCTATATCCAGGCTGTTCTTGACGATGATATTGAGCGTATCGAAACAGCAAACAGAGACCGTTTGAAAATGAAAAAACTGCTCCGCTCTCTTGCACGGAATGAAAGTACGGTCGTTTCTGTAAGAACTTTGCAGAGGGATATTGCGGAAAAAGATGATTCCAAGGTGGATATCAACACCATATCATCCTATCTGGATGTTTTTGAAAGGTTGTTTCTGTTCGACAATATTCAGCCTTTTTCTTCGAACATCCGTTCTTCTGTCAGAGTAAAACAGCAGGAAAAACGCCATTTTGCCGACCCTTCGCTTGCTTGTTCACTGCTTCGCGCCGCGCCGGAAATTCTGCTTAATGATTTGAATACACTTGGATTTTTGTTTGAGGCAATGTGCGAAAGGGATCTCAGAATATACGCTGAGTCCTTCGGCGGGAATCTTTATCACTATCAGGATTATTCCGGCAAAGAAATCGATGCGGTAATCGAAATGCCTGACGGTTCATGGAGTGCCGTTGAAATCAAGCTGGGAGCGCATCAGATCGATGAAGCGGCAAAGAATCTGCTTTCAATAAAAAACAGTTTTCTTGCGGACAAAAAAAGCACTCCGCCTTCGTCGCTTATCGTTGTCTGCGGAATGACCAATGCAGCGTATCTGCGCCCTGACGGAGTTTATGTCGTTCCGCTGACGGCATTGAAATTTTAAAGTTTATAAACTACAAAACGCTCAGAAATTTTCTGCTCAAGGAAAAATTTCAGACCATTTTATTGACGTCAATAAAATGGTTTTAACCACTCGAATTCGCGAACTATGACCTCAAAAATCATTTGAGAATATGTTCAAGATCACAAATTTGACCTTAAAAAACCTGCGGGTGAGCCGCCCGAGTGCTCAGAATTGCCACGCCCTGCTCTGCAAAGGCGTAAAGAACTTTACGCAAACCCATTTTATCAATGTTATTTGTGGTGTTAAGATTTCATTTTCCATTTTGTTCCTTGCGCTTTTTTATCTCTTTGTCAAATATAAAGTTCGCGTATTTGCAAAGTTATCATAAATTTTTTTGTCCAATAGTCAAATAATTTTCGGCATACGATTCTATATTTTCGTAAATGTTTATCAGATAAATCTTGACAAGTAAAGCAAAAACTATATTCTATATTCAATATTCCGCCAAAGTGGCGGTTTGTTGCTGAGAGTGAAAAAAAATGAATTTTGCAGAAACTGAAAGAACGGAATTAAAACAAAAACTGACTGATGCTCTACCGAAAGAAATCGTAGCTTTTTTGAATACTGACGGTGGAACCGTTTATATCGGAGTGAACGACGACGGAAGTATATGCGGAGTAACAAATCTTGATGAGATTCTTAAAAAAATTGCCGATATTCTTGGTGATCAGATTCTGCCGGATCCTCGTTCTTATGTCGAACTCGGAACAAAATTCGTTGAGCAGAAACACATCATTGAAATAAAAGTCCAGAAAGGTGAAGGGCTTTATTACATCAAAAAATACGGCAGGAGTGCGCAGGGATGCTTTATCCGTGTCGGTTCAACGAGTCGTTCGATGTCGGAAGAGCAGATCAATATTCTGCACAACAAATATTTGGATTCAAAAGTCAGGATAACCGAAATTCCCAGCAGAATAAAAAATCCGACTTTTCAGTATTTGAAGCTGCTGCTTACGGAAAAAGGATACACCATAAACGAAACAACTTTTGCGGAGAATTTTCATCTGCTTACAAAAGACGGCGAATATAACAGAATGGCTGAACTTTTGTCTGATAAAAACGATGTTTCGATCAAAGTTGTCAGATTTAAAGGAAAAAGTAAGGCTGACGGTATCGCGCTCCGCAACGAATACGGTGGAAAATGTCTTGTGGTCGCGATGAAACAGGCTTTTGACTACTGTGCCGATGTAATCAACGAGACGCACGTCAGTTTTACAAAAGGGGTTCGCAACGACCAGCCGCTTTTTGACAGAAACTCTTTCCGTGAAGTGTGGTTCAATGCCTGTCTGCACAACAACTGGGCGGACGGAACGCCTCCGGCTGTCTATATTTACTCTGACAGAATGGAAGTAATTTCGACCGGCGGGATTCCTTTGAATCTCTCGAAAGATGATTTTTTCAGAGGCGTTTCAAAACCGGTGAACGAGGAGCTTGCACAGATTTTTATCCGCCTTGATTTGATGGAACAGACAGGCTCAGGCATTCCGCTTGTAATAGAGCATTACGGCAAAAATGTCTTTGAGTTTCTGGATTTCTTTTTGCGCGTAACGATTCCGTTTGCGTTTGAGATTGAAAATGAAGATCCACAACAAACTGACCTGAAGCGGTCAGAAAAGTGGCCAGAAAAGTGGCCAGAAAAGTGGCCAGAAAAAGCTCAACAAATACTTGACGCAATCAGAAAAGATAATTCTGTAACTATTGCGAAAATGGAAAAACAATTGGGTTTAGGGCACACGACTGTTAAAAAAATGTTGGCTGAAATGCAGAATGGAAATTTTATTCGTCGTGTCGGCGGAGACAAAGGCGGTCATTGGGAAATAATTTTACACGATGAGGACTCGAAATAAATGCAGCGCAAAATCGAAATATCCGGCAGGATCCTGGAATACGATCTTGAACGCAAAAAGGTGAAAAATCTGAATCTGAGAGTTCGCAGGGACGGAACTGTAGCGGTGTCGGCAAACAGCAGGGTTTCTATTGAATGTATTGAGAGATTTCTGCGAGGAAAGGCTGATTTTATTTTCAAGGCGATAAGTCATTATGCGGAAATTGAGAACACTAACGCTGCTTCAAAGCAGTATGTTGACGGCGAATCGTTCCGCATTTTCGGGCACGATCTGAGGCTGAAAGTATTGCGCGGAGCAAAAAACGAGGTCAAAAACGACGGCGTTTTCATAACTTTGAGGGTGAAGGATCCCTTCGATATTGAGATGAAGCGCAGTGTTTTCCGCAAGTGGTTCAGAAATCTCTGTTGCGAGACCGTAACGGAGCTCTGCAAAGCAGTATATCCGAAGTTCGGCAAATACGGGATTCCGTTTCCCGAAATAAAGTTCAGGAACATGGTTTCGCGCTGGGGGAGCTGCATGCCGATGGCTGGGCGGATAACCTTCAACTACGCGCTTGCATCGGTTCCTTTTGTCTGTATCGAATACGTCGTGATCCACGAATTCACTCACTTTCTTCATCCGGATCATTCGCCAGATTTTTACCGTCAGCTTTCGGTTTTTCTACCCGACTGGAGAGAGCGGAAGGCGCTTCTTGAAAAAAGCGGAGTCGTGGTTTTTTAGTTTTAAGGATGATAATTTTCATTGCTAAATATTGAAAAATTGCTATTCAAAATTATACTTCGGCGAATTTGTTTTAGGAGGACGCAATGGATAATCTGTACGCAATTTCGGTAGTTGACGGACGTTACGCGAAACATACCGACGAACTCAGGGATATTTTTTCGGAATACGGTCTTATCAGGCACCGTGTTTTTGTCGAAGTCGAATGGCTGAAATTCATCCTTTCGAAGCTCGGTTTCGACGAGGCTCCGCAGGGAGTTATCGATGCGATCGACGCGATCTACACAGGTTTCAACACTGAAAGCGGACTTATGGTGAAAAAGTTCGAATCGGTGACGAACCACGACGTGAAATCGGTCGAATACTATGTCAAGGACCAGCTTGAAAACCGCGGTCTTGGTCACTTGAAAGAGTGGGTTCACTTCTGCTGCACTTCGGAAGACATCAACAACACTTCCTACGCTCTGATGATCAAAAAGGGAAAAAGAATACTCTGTGATACTTTGAAAGAAGTGCTTGAAAAGATTGAAACTTTAGCGCGTGACAACAAAGCTGTCCCGATGATGGCGCGTACTCACGGTCAGCCTGCGACTCCGACGACCGTAGGAAAAGAGTTCATAAATTTCGCGGCACGTTTCAGACGCGAACTTGAAATACTTGAAAAAATCGAAGTCGAGTGCAAATTCAGCGGCGCGACAGGCAACTGGAACGCCCACGTTGCGGCAAAACCCGATGTTGACTGGCTGAGAGCGGCAGAAGATTTCATTTCAAATTCTCTGGGTGCAAAACCGCTCATCTGGACTACGCAGATAAACAATTATCATTATATTTCAGAGATTTTTCATGCACTAATACGTGTCTGCTCGACGCTCATCGACATGAACCGCGACATCTGGACATATATTTCGCTTGCATACTTCAAGCAGAAACCGAAAGAAGGCGAGGTCGGATCATCAACGATGCCGCACAAAATCAACCCGATAGATTTTGAAAACAGTGAAGGAAATTCAGGTGTTGCGATTTCGCTCATGGAGCATTTGAGCACGAAACTCCTCAATTCGAGGCTTCAGCGCGACCTTACCGATTCGACTGTTTTGAGAAATATCGGCATTATTTTCGGCTACATTCTGATAAGCCTTAAAAACTGCAAAAAAGGTTTGTCGAAAATCGAAGTCAACTATCCGAAAATAGCGGAAGATCTTGAAGAAAACCTCGAACTTCTGGCTGAACCGGTGCAGACCGTTATGAGGGTTTACGGCGAAGAAAATCCTTACGAAAAGCTGAAAGGTTTGACCCGCGGCAAAAAAATCGAGAGAGCCGCACTTGATGAATTTATCGATTCGCTTGAAAAAGTTCCAACGGACGTCAAAGAAAAACTTAAAAAACTCACTCCTTCGACATACCTCGGAATTGCTGAAAAACTTGTTGACGAATATTTTGCAAGATCGGGTAAATAAAGTGAATAAGTATCTGTTTTTAATGAAAAAAATCTTTGCAGTGCTGGCGTTTTCAGTGCTTGTTTTAAGTTTTTTCGGTTGCGAAGAAACGTATGAAAACAAGGATGACAGCGGTGTCGTTGATCCGACTGAACCGACTGACTCAACTGATCCGACGTT
>CAJOMF010000006.1:0-3619 GCA_905235605.1 uncultured bacterium | reverse complement strand
CCGACCGAGCCGTCCGATCCGTGCCTTTTACCTGATGCTGAAAAGATAAATTCAGTAGTTATCGGCACTTACAACACACATCTGTTTTTTGATAAAAACTGCGATTCGGGTTACTGCTCAAGTTCCGATTTCGAAAGTGTTCCAAGCGATTCGGAGTATAAAACCAAGGTTGCTGATCTTGCCGCTTCGGTGAATGAAATCGCTGCCGACATAATTCTGCTTCAGGAAGTCGAAAAAGAGTCGTGCCTTAAAGATCTGTTTGAAAAATCAGGTACTTACGATGAATATTATCTCGGGGAAAAAGGATATGACGCTTCGGTTGATACCGGTGTTATGACGAAAGGGAAAATCACCTACAAAAACAAGCATCCCGAACAGATAGATTGTGCTGACTGTGACGGCGGCAAGACTACTTTTACCCGTGCTTTTCTTGAGACGCACATTGAACTGGGATGCCGGAAAATCATAGTCTTTTCGGCTCATTTCAGATCAAAAAACGATGACGATCCTGCGCGCAGACTTGCCGAAGCTGCTGCTGCTGCAAAAATACTTAAAAATACTGCTAAAAAATATCCTGGTGCGCTGATTGTCATGGGCGGAGATCTCAACGACGAGCCAGGAAGCGGCACGCTCGAGTATTTTGAAAATGATTCTGCTTTTCTGAGAGTCGCAGACGAACTTCCTTCGAAAGATCAGGCGACTTATTTATACCGCGGCGATGCGATTGCGCTTGATCACATTTTCTTGGTAAAAGGTGATGCCGGTTCGTATCAAACAGGTTCTGCCGAAGTCGTAAAAGATGCTCCGAGTTTGTATTCTCTGGGTTCTTCCGATCATGCCGCATTAAGAGCGGTCTTTGAATTTTAAAATGTTCAGATTTGTTGCCGCAACACAGAAACCGCTGATAATTCCGGTCTTTATCCCGCATTTAGGCTGCAAAAGGCAGTGTGCTTTCTGCAACCAGCGCGATGTGACCGGTGTCACCGAACCTACGCTTGAAGATGTAGAAACCGCGGTCAAAAGCTATCTTTCGTGGTCAAAACCGCGCGAAAGGACTGAAATTTCTTTCTATGGCGGCACTTTTACTGCTCTTCCCCGTGAAAAGATGATGAACTACATCAGAAAAGGGGTGGAATTTGTTGAAAACGGAAAAGTTAATGCTCTGCGCTGCTCGACAAGACCTGATGAAATCGATGAAGAACGCGCCGAAATCCTGAAAAACAGTCATTTTGAAGTGGTTGAGCTCGGAGTTCAGAGCATGTCGGAAAGCCTTCTTGGAAAAATGAAGCGCGCTCATGATGCTGAAACGGTATTTAAATCTGTAGAAATATTGAAAAAATTCGGAATATCGGTCGGTCTGCAGTTTATGACCGGTTTCCCTTATGAAACTGAAAAAGATATCGAAATTTCGGCAAAATCCCTCGAAGTTTTACGTCCCGATTTTATAAGGATCTATCCTTTCGTGCCGCTTAAAAACACGCCTGTCGAGCGTGAAATTTCATCTGGAACCGTGCAAATGCACAGCGTTGAAACCATTCTTGAAAGAACCGTTACGCTTTTTCTTGCCGCTATGAAACTTGAAATCCCCGTGATTCGAATAGGGCTTCCGCAAAGCAGCGATGTTCCCGAAATTTATCCCGCAAACCTTTTTCAGGTCGTTGCCGCAAAAGCGGTTTCGCGCCTCGCAACAGAAGGTGAAACGGAATTTTGTATTCCGGATAACTTCAAAACAAGTTTCAATATGGCAAAAAAAGAGTTCCCGTTTTTAGAGAAAACAGAAGATTCAGATTCGTGATTTTATTTCGGATCAGTTATTGTTTCTTACACACCTGACATAGGCCTCTCCGGTATTATTGCTTTCGCTAACGGAGGCAAAGTCGAAATTTATGCGCCATGCATAATTTGTAATATCGGAGGTTTCGGATGAAGACCAGAACCAGCCTGTATCACCGAACTTGCTGTAATATCCGGCTGTTGAATTTGCTGTACAGACGGAACAAAGAGTATTCCAGCAACTGCCTGATGAAAGACAACTGTCTTTAACACCGCAGGAACCGTTTGTTGCTGTGTATTCACAATTTTGAATAAGTGTCCTGAGCTCGCTGATTGTAGGCAGGTGCCAATCCGAGAGACCGCCTTCTGTGAGACCGTCGCAGTGTGAATCGGCATTGCTCAAATTCATCATACTCGGTGCCTTTGATGACCAGATAAGCACACCCTCAGAGTCTTTGCAGGGCGTAGAAGAAGTTGAACTGCACACTGGAAGAAGTGCACAACCGGTGCCGTTCCAGAAGTAGCCGCTTTCGCATTTGAAACGGCAGGTTCCGGCTTCTTCGCTGTATTCTGATGCTGTTGCAGCACTCCAAACGCCGTCTGCATAAGTCTGGGTGTAGGATTCATCTCCGTTCCACTCAGCGTGTTCAGGCAGACCGGTGCAGTCTGCGGTTTTTGTGCAGGTCTCAGTTTCGGAATTCCATGTTCCGCCCAGCGCCGAACACTTTTCTTCGGCAGTCGGTTCATCCGAAGCGTTTCTCACACAGCGGACACCAGCTACGCCAGTTTTCCCGTTGTAGGAGATAAAGCCGACAGCGAAATTTTCATACATTGCAGCTGTACTGTTGGCATAGCTGGTGGAAGACCAAAAAGAGAGACTCGGCATCATTGGAAAGCCGGAATAAGGAGCAGATGATTTGTCAAAATTCAAAAGTGACGCAAGTTCGTTCATGTTCGGCAGTCTCCAGTCGGGATATCCGGCATAAGTCGAATCTTCGCAGTATTTAAGCGCCTCCTGCCATGTTTTGTTCTCATACTCTTTTTGCCACATCAGATCTGTCGTTGAGTCTGTGACCACATCTGCACCGTTTATTGTCTGCTCCGTAAATGAAGCTTTGAGAAGTTCGCTGCCGCGGGTACACATCGCATAAAAACTTGTTGTCTTTGCCTCCCAGAAAGTTTCTCCACTATAATATGAGACAAAATATGCTTTGGCTGTATCAGCCTTGCGCACCTGTGATGTCCAGAATTTTGAAGTATCAGAATCCGGGATATCTGAAAGCAGATAAGTTGTTTTCGCAAAGGTCAGAAGCTCATGCGGGCTGGGCAGTCTCCAATCGGAATATCCGGCATGCTCCGAGCCGTCACAATAATTTACAGCATCTTCCCAATTGTAAGTGCTGTCTGGCGTTGCCTGCTGCCACATCAGACCTGTGTTGTGGTCAAAAACGACAATCTGCTCAGCAACCGGTGTTTTAAGTGTAAAATTTCTTGCACACTTATCTGTATATTGTGCGTCCTGACCGAAAAAAGCAGCTTCTTCCGCAGGACATGTTTCAAGTTTTGTACTTGCGTTATAGCAATCCGTCTGACCTGTGCAGATGCTGCCGAGAGAAAGCGGTTTCTTGCATTCGGTATCATCCCGGAAATAGCCGTTTTCGCATTTGAAGTGGCAGATTCCGGCTTCTTCGTTGTATTCTGATGCTGTTGCAGCACTCCAAACGCCGTCCGCATAAGTCTGGGTGTAGGATTCATCTCCGTTCCACTCAGCGTGTTCAGGCAGATCAGTGCAGTCTGCGGTTTTTGTGCAGGTCTCAGTTTCGGAATTCCATGTTCCGCCCAGCGC
>CAJOMF010000005.1 GCA_905235605.1 uncultured bacterium | reverse complement strand
GATACTGATGCTGACACGGATGCTGACACGGACGCTGACACCGACGCTGACACGGATGCTGACACGGACGCTGACACCGACGCTGACACCGAACCGCAAGATCCGTGCAATCCGAACCAGTGCCTGAACGACGAAAATTCAGACGGCGTCTGCACTATTGAAGGAGAGTCTTATTCCTGCGGCTGCATTGACGACTATCTCTGGTATGACGGCGAATGCAAAAAAGTCGTAACCCAGAGTTTCTGTGCAACACTTGCACAGGTTCTTGGTTTCAACGGAACTCTTGCCGAGCTCGTTGAAGCTGTCTGCCACTGCTTCTCAGCAGATCAGTGTGTAATCGAAGTAGAAATTGAAGTCGAACTCTAAATCAGTTATTTCCCATTTTTTCTTTTTCAAATTCATTCCTTGACATAAAATTTTTCAGCTGTAATCCTTAACCGTTACTGGATTTTCAGGAGGCGGCCATGAGTCACGAAGAAAAAAAATACACTCCCGGAGAAGAATTTATCAATGCTTTCAGTCACGCTTTCGGCGCACTTTTTGCCATTTACGCAATGGTGATGCTCGCCTTTAAATCAAGCACTTCGATGCAGAGCGCGACAACGGCAATTTACAGCGCGATGCTCTTCATCTCTTTCCAGGCATCGACATGCTACCACGCAATGACGAACGAAACCGCGAAAAAAGTTTTCAGGCGTATCGACCACAGCGCGATCTATCTTCTGATTGCAGGAACTTACACGCCGATGCTGATGCTCGTGCTCGATATCCCCTACTCAATCATTTTTCTCGTTATGATCTGGTATCTGGCGCTAACAGGAATCGTTTTTTCGTGCCTTACCCTCAAATTCAAACGTCTTTCGACCGGACTTTACGTCCTGATGGGCTGGCTTTCGGTATTCATGCTCTACTCGATGTGGACAAAAGGACTCTACACAACTATGGCTTATCTGATTTCTGGCGGGGTGGTTTACACGGCAGGAAGTTATTTCTACCTCTCGAAACGCAAATATTTTCACGGCATCTGGCACTTTTTCGTCCTTTCCGGCGCAATACTGCACTATCTGGCGGTAGTATCGCTGCTTTAATTTTATAACTGCTGCAAAAACCTCAGACTTTACCGGAGGGTAAAATGAAATTCATTCACACGGCAGACTGGCATCTGGGGAATTCAATGCACGATATAGACCGGATCGAAGAGGTACGCGCTTTTTTCAAGTGGCTGAAAGGTCAGATCGAAGCAGAGAAAGCCGAAGCTCTCATTGTTTCAGGCGATATTTTCGATACGATAAATCCTCCTTTGGAAGTCCGCCACGAATACTACAAATTTTTGTCTACGCTGCTCGACTCATGCTGCCGGAACATCATTATTGTCGCAGGCAACCACGATTCAGCACCTCTGATCGATGCGCCGAAAGATCTGCTTGAAGCACTCAATATCCACGTCGTGGGACGCATTTCCGACATTCCGCTTGAAGACTGCGTTTTCGAATTGAAAGATGCTGTTGGAAACGCAATCGCCGTATGTGCCGCAGTTCCCTTCGTCCGCGAAGCCGATCTGAGGAGATTTGCGGAAGACGGCAAAGATTTCGTGGACAACTCATTCAGCGGGCTTTACCGGCAGGCTTACGAGGCAGCAGATTCACTGCGTGCCGGATGGAATATCCCGGTTATCGCTACAGGACACCTGTATGCTGCAAATCTTGAAGGAAGGCTATCGGAAGTTTCGTGCAGAGAAAAAACGGATGACGGCACAAAAACCATTGATCTGGTCGGGAATTTAGGGGCTGTAAATGTTTCTGTCTTTCCACCGGAATTTGATTACGTGGCGCTGGGACACATCCACTACACGA
Source organism: uncultured bacterium (assembly GCA_905235605.1). Taxonomy (GTDB): domain Bacteria; phylum UBP6; class UBA1177; order UBA1177; family UBA1177; genus UBA1177. The sequence goes on along the minus strand of CAJOMF010000005.1, from coordinate 45,655 downwards.
CACGCGTCGCAAAAAACGACCGCATCCGTTACAGCGGCTCCCCTTTCATTCTCGGGTTCGATGAAGCAGACATACCGAGAAACATTCTCCTCGTCGACATTCAATGCGGAAACGCGCCGCAGGTGACACCGCTTGAAGTCCCGCAGGTTTTCGACTTCATACGCGTCGGAGGAACGGTCGAAGAAATAAAAACCGCAATGGTTTCTCTATGCCTCCGAAGTTTCGAAAAGAATACATATATCGAAATCGCATATAAAGCCGAAGCCGGAAAAAACATTCACGATGCGCTGTCAGAGTGCAGAATAGATCCGCCGCTCTACATTGTGAGCTGGAAAGCGAGATTCAATGAACGCCGCTATGACTCGACGCTTGAATCTTTCGGAGTCTCGAATGTAACGGAACTCAGTGAGGAAGATGTTTTCAAGACTCTTATTCTGAACAAGACGCAGCTCGATCCCGAAAGTGACGAGGCAAAAAAACTTATTGACGAATACCTTCCGCTTTTTAAAGAAATAGCGAACGAGGTGGAATAATGAAAATATTAAAACTTGAGTTCAAAAACATAAATTCCCTCTACGGCGGGTGGAAAATAGATTTCACGAATGAAAACTATCGCAGGAACCGCAATGTTTTTCTGATCCACGGCCCTACAGGCTCCGGCAAAACAAGCATTTTAGACGCTATAACGCTTGCTCTTTACGGAAAAACAGCAAGGCAGAAAGCAATAAACAAAGGCGATGCAGGAAACGAAGTCATGACGCGGGAAACTGCCGGCTGTTATTCGCGCATCACCTACGAAACGGAAGACGGCGTCTATATTTCGGAATGGTCACAGCACCGCGCACGGAACAGCGTTTCAGGCACACTGCAGGAACCTGAATATTTGATCAGAAAAAGGGACGGAGAAACCATTTCTTCGGGAAGAGCCTCTTCCAGCGCTCTGGAAAAAGCAACGGTAAAAATCGTAAAACTCGATTTCAACCAGTTCTGCCGCTCCGTCATGCTCGCCCAGGGAGAATTCAACAAATTCCTTGACTGCGGTGAGAAAGAGCGCGCAGAAATTCTGGAAAAGCTGAACCAAAGCGGGCGTTACAGGGATATCGCGGTCAAAATCGGAGAGCGTTTTAAAGCAGAAGAACAAAAATGCAATGAGCTGAGAATACAACATGATGAGATCGCAAAAAATATTTTAAGCGGTGATGAATTGAAAGAACTGACCACAAAACAGGATGAACTTTCAAAACAAATACTTGAATTGAACGATCAAAAAGCCGTTTTTTATCAGGATGTCCGATGGTACGATGAGTTTGAATCGAAACAGAAAGCGGCAGCGCAGTCAAAACGGATTTTTGATGAAGCTGAAAAACAAAAAGCAGATTTTAAGGAAAAAGAGGAACGTCTGAAACGTGCAGAACAGGCCGGATTATGCAGGGCTTCCTATAAAATACTCAACAATATGCGCGATGAACAGCAAAAAGAACTCACAGAACTTCAAACGGTAAAAGCCGCACTTCCCGCAGCAGAGAAAAACTATAAGGAATCCGAAGAAAATCTGCAGAAAGAACACAACATCGGGCAGGAATTAAGCAGACAGCAGAACGAACAGCGTCCTTTGCTGGAAGAAGTAAAAAAACTCGACTCAGATATAAAATCCAGAGAAGAAATCATTTCACGCGAAGAAAAATCTCTGAATGAAAAGAAGATGAAGGCAAAAGAGCTGAACGAAGAGCTTACCAAATGTCATACAGCACTTGAGCAGTGCGACAGCTTGATCTTGTCTCAGAAGAAATTTCAGGAACAGCATCCTAACGACGGAGAGATCGAATCTCAACTGTCAGGGATCGAACTGATGATAAAAAATGTCGAAGATAAAAAAGAGGCCCGAAACAAAGCAGAGAGAGAATACGGAAAAAAATCGGAAGAACTGAAAGAGCTTTCAAAACAGAAGGAGAGATTGGAAAAAGAAATCGAAAGCAAAGATTCCGCTCTTTTACAGCTATTATCTGATGAAAAGTTCTTTATTGCGGGTCAGCTTGAACTTCGACTGAAGCCCGGTGATATCTGCCCGGTCTGCGGTAACGAATATCACGGAACCTGCACGACAGAAAAATCCGAAGATGATCCCGGCCGCCTTGAAAGCATCGTTTCGAATTTAAAAAATCTGAAAATGAATCTGGAAAATCTAAAGGAAGAACTGAATAAAATTTCAGAAAAAGTTTCTTCCTGCCGGACTGCCTGCGAGAATCTGAAAAGAAGCGTGCAGGAACATTCCTGCGAAATAGAAAATACAACCGGAGAAATCAAAAAATCAGTTTCGGCTTTTGAAATTCTGTTCAGCGGAAACGAGCTCCAGAATCTCTTGAAACAGTTGAAAAAACGTTCAGATGACTGGAAAAACGCAGAAACAGAAATAAGCAAAAACAAACAGAAACAAAATGCCGCTCAGGTTTCAATGGAAGCACTCTCAAGACAACTTGACGGGATAACAACAGAAATAGCAGAAAAAGAGAGAGAACTTTCAAAACTAAAGCAAGACTGCGGGAACCTGAAAAACCGCCGCAAAGAAAAGTTCGGAGAAAAGAACGTTGCCGAAGAAGAAGCAAAACTGCGCAAACAGCTTGAAAACAGCAGAGAAAAAATAGGTTCCCTCACAAAAATCAAGGATGAAAAATTCCGGGAACACGCTTCCGTCAAAACAAAATACGATTTCCTTGTAAAACAGACACGGGAACGTGAATCTGAATTGATAAGCCTGACAAATGAATTTCGCAGAGAGATCCTTGAAAAAAAATTTGCGGATGAAAAAGAATTCATCGATTCGCTTCTTGAACCTGACGAACTCGATTCTCTTCGTGCAGAGAACAAAAAAGTTGAAGATGATTTCAATTCGGCAAAGCAAAAAATGGAGAACGACTCATCTATCTTGGAAAAGTTTGCCGCAACAAAAAGAGACTCCATGCCGGATAGAAGCGAATGTGAAAAAAATGCAGCACGGATCGAAGAAGAGACCGGAAATTTGAACAAAAATCTCGGGCAAATAGAGCAGCAGATCATCGGAAACGAAAAACAGGGGAAATATGCCCTTGAAATTAAAGAAAAATATGACAAGCAGAAAAATATTTTTTCGAAATGGGATAAAATGAAAGATTGGACAGGAGACCTGAAGGGCGATAAATTTTCCGTATTTGTCCAAAGCCTTACATTCAGGCAGCTCCTCATTATTTCCAACAAATACCTTCATCAGATGAAGGAGCGTTACACCCTGACTGCAAAAGGCGATCTCGACTTCCAGATCGAAGATGCCAACTTCAGCGAACCGCGCAGCATCTCCAATATTTCGGGCGGCGAACGTTTTCTTGTAAGCCTTTCCCTTGCCCTGGGAATAGCAGAATTTGCGAGCCGGAACGTAAAAATAGACTCGCTCTTTCTGGACGAAGGCTTCGGAACACTGAGCGGGCCTGAACTTTCCAACGTCCTCGACACGCTCAAATCGATGCAGAAAGCAGGCAAGATGCTCGGCATAATCTCTCACCTTCCCGCCGTTATCGACGCGATCGGGCAGAAAATAGCGGTAGTACCGATTCCAGGCGGTCACAGCATTCTGAAGGGAGACGGAATCGAAGGACCTCTCTAAGATCTTTCACTGACCCGCAAAAGCGCTCTGCTCCTTGATTTTTCGCCACCGGATCTGTATAAAAGCCGCGTTTGTTGCGGAGGTTTTAGTTTTAGAGGTGAAAAATGAACAGGATTTTTACAGTCATTCTGCTGCTTGCGGCAGTCGTTTCGCTCGTTTCTACGGGATTCAGCCTTAAAAAAATCTTTTCGCTGGAAGAGGAGACAGCCAGACTGAAAGCTGAGAAAATCGGGCTTATGCAGGTGCAGGAAGAGTGCCTTGCCTACAAGGAAAAATCACTCAGAAAAGAACTTGTTACGAAGTACCTTGATTCGATCATGCTGCTTCTCAACAAAATGGAAAAAGGATATGAACCGACAAAAGAGGATACTGAAAATTTTTACGAGAGAACCGGTTTTATCGCAGAAAACATCGGTTCAGTCGCCGTTTCGAATGAAGAGACGAACCTTGTCATGACTTTTCTCGACTCGGCGAAAAAAACGTTTGAAGCAGGAAGCAATCCTGCTCCGGAAAAGGATAAAGAGTGAATTTTCTTGAAAATAAATTGCTAATATAGTATAGGGCGGTGTTTTTGAACCTTTGAGAGGAGATTGTTATGGGAAAATACAGTAATTTGGTAAAAAATCTGGGAAATGAGACAGATAAAATCAAGTTCACGTTTATAAAAGGAAAATATTCGGGCGGTGAATTTTCCATACGCGACGGACAGAAACTTTCCATCGGTCGTGATATTTCTTCCGATGTTGCAATCGTTGATTCAAAGGTAAGCCGCAACCACGCTTCGATAACGGCACGCGACGGCAAACTTTTCATCGAAGACCACAACAGCACGAACGGAACTTATCTGAACGGTGAAAAACTTAGCCCGTCGACAGAAACAGAACTCAAAATCGGATCGAATTTCTCAGTCGGCGATTCGACGATCCTTGTCGGTGACGGTGCTGCTCCCGACGAAAACGCGCCTGAAGTTTCATTCAGAGAAAACAGTTTCACCAAATCAAGAAAAGTTCAGGAAAAAACGATCCCCGAAACAAAGGTCGCAACTCCGGAAGAAGATGAAGAAGAGGCCTTCACGCTCGACGAATCGCTTCAGGTCATAACTACTGATCAGCAGGAATCTCAGGACAAAGTCAATATCGGCAGACTCAACCTCAAGAAAACGACAAAATCGGATATCGAAAAGGACAATCTTGCAAACCCGAACACTTCATCGACCGGCAGCCTTTCAGCGATGGATGTTGCTGATCTGCTCAAGATTCTGGCACAGTCGGCTTCCGCAGGATATCTCAAGCTCAACATAACTTCTCCTTTTGCGGAACAGATCGAAGTTACGATCAGCGCATCAGGAATCGTTGCATGCGAATCAATCACGAACAAGAATTTCGCTCAGGAAAAGGCTCTTTCCCGTGCACTTCTGGCGAAAGACGGCGAATATTCCTTCAAAATCGATAACGCTCCGAAAGACGAAGCTACAAACAGACAGCTTGAAGACATTTTCATGGAAATTTCGAACCAGAAAGAAAGCCTTGCGAAATACAGAACCATCGCAAATCACGGAAAACTGGAATTTGCAAACCCGATCAAAGGAAAACTTTCCGATCTTTCCAAAACCGAACTCGATACACTTCAGTTCATGGTAAATTCAAAAGAAGTCATCAAATATCTCAACGCTTTTGCAGACAACGACGACTTCATTCTTATGTCGGAAATCGTTAAATACCTTGATATGGGCATCATTTCCGACGGCAAAAAATTCGACACACTTTCCGACGACATCCTCGATTTTTAAGAATTGACTTTCCCTGAACAGACAAAAATCATCTATATTTGGGGTTTTCCCCTTGATTTTTCACTTTCTCCGTTTTTTCAGGAACACTGCGCGATACTTTCCGGCTGCCGCATCCTTTACAAAATTTTCAGGGGAAGCGCTGAAGAATTTATGCAGCTTCTGAAAAGTGAAAGATGTATCGGCGCGAATGTCACTATTCCGCATAAAATCGAGGCGATTGAGCTTTGCGGCGAGCTGACTGAAAAAGCCGAAATTGCCGGGAGCGTAAACACGATTTTTAAAGCCGGAGGCAGAATAATCGGCGACAACACAGACGGTGCCGGACTTGTAAAATGGCTGAAAATCAAGGGCGTAGACCTTAAAAACTGCGCAATTCTAGGTAACGGCGGCAGCGCCAGAGCGATCGCAGCGGCGCTTTTTGAAGAAAAATCAGAAATCACGGTTTTCGGCAGGACAGAAAAAGGATGGGAAAAAAATTTCGGCTCATTTCACAATCTTTCTGAGTGGAAAGACGACGTTTTCACGATAAGCACCCTGCCCTTCGAAGTCGAAGGAAACAACCTTGTAAACATCGGATATTCCAGCGAAAAGATAAATATTGACGCAACTATGATGCTTGCTTTCCAGGGCAGGCTGGCAGCTCTTAGGTGGTTTGGAAAAACCGTTACAGAAGAAAGTTTTGCACGCATTACGCTTCTTCATGCAAAAGCTCAGTCAAATCAGATGTTTATATTAAATTTAGCAACTAAAAATGAGATATAATCAATTTTTGGGAAACATTCTTGCAGCCGCTCTGGAAAAAGAATCCTGCGGCGACAAATATGACATTATGCTGAATGAAATTTTCAAGGCAAAAAGGCTCGGAAAGCGGGATCGGATCTGGGTTTCGGACCGTTTTTTCTTCTACTTGAGGCACAAACTTTTTTTCGATGAAGTTTCAGAAAACTCGGAAATCTGCGCAAAAAATATCGCCATGATTTTTGAAGACGAACCTGATGAAATTTTGACTGAAAAAATAGAGAACCTGCATAAAAACGGCACTTACAACAGACTTTTCAATGAATCTTTTCCTGAATTTTTATCCAATAAAATCAGAAGTTTATATGGTTCAGACACTTTTTCGTGGTTCAACTCCAAAGCGAAAACGGTTTTGAGAACGAACCTCCGGAAAATTTCCCGTGACGAGCTTTCGGAAATGCTGAAAAGCGAAGGTTTTGAAAACTCGCCGACTCCGCTCTCCCCAGCCGGAATAATTCTTGAACCTACAAATAAAAGCCTTAAAAATATTGAACTTTTTGCAAAAGGATTCTTTGAATTTCAGGATGAGTCGAGCCAGCTCGCATCGCTTCTTGTGAACAAAAACACTAAAACTCTGCTTGAACCGTGCGCAGGCGGAGGCGGAAAATCTTTGGCGGTAAGTTCGTTTTTCAAAGACATCAAAGTTACGGCAAGCGACAGCCGCACATATCTTTTTAAAGAGATAAAAGAACGTGCAAAACGCGCCGGAACTAGAATAGAAACAGCCGCATTTTCAGATATAAGCAGCGATTTCGACACAGTTTTCATCGATTCTCCATGCAGCGGAAGCGGCGTTATAAGGCGCAATCCCGGCGACCGCTGGAATATCAATGAAAAGATACTTTCAGACCTGAACAAACTACAATCCGAGCTCATCAGAAAATTCGCTGTGAAAGTAAAAAAAGGGGGAGAACTCATCTATATCACATGCAGTTTCCTCGAACGCGAAAACGAAGAGATAATTCAAAAATTTCTCAATGAGAACAAAGACTTTTCCCTTATTTCCGCAGAGGCAAGGCTTTCGGAAAACATTAAAAACTCAACCGGTTTTTCAGAAATAACCAACGATCTCTATTTCAGAACGAAACCCTTTTCCGAACGCGACTTAATGTTCGGAGCCGTCATGAAAAGGAATTGATCCTATCGTCATTCTGAGCGAAGCGAAGAATCTTTGATCTTTCACGTTCGTTCAAGATGACGCATTATATTTGTTGAATTTTTTCAAGAGAATCTTGGAATATAACGTTTTTAATTTGTCTCAATCGGAGGATCTATGAAAAAATTCATCATTTTCCTGATTCCGGCAATGTTTTTTAATGATGAATTGATGATTTCCTGAGCTGCTATGCCTCCTGAATTTAAAAAAATCATGCTCCTGCCGCAATCTCGAGTAGTGCAAAATATCTCAAAACGATATTACTGCTCCGTTACTTCAGGTTTACAGTTTTGTATTTCCCGCCGAAGCAGTTTGCCGGACTGCTCAATTTATTGACACACTTTTTGCAGTTTCTGTTGTCATATTCATCATAATCACCACTCTCATCATAAAAAACTATCTCCGCTTCAGAGCGTTCGCACTGAACGCTGGAATCGGGATATACAGTGAAAGTTTTTCCGCTGTTATAAGCGATTTTAAGATTTGTACCTGATGCAAAATTGTGCGTCTCCACGGCACACGAATGATCCAGAGTTAAACAGAGATTACCGAAAATGTTGCAATCAAAGTCGTGGTAATGATTTTCGTTTTTGTAAAATACGAAATCGCCCTTGACCGTAAAGTTGTTCTGATAATTTTTCACTGCGGAAACAGATGCAGAGAGAACCTCCTTTCCTCCGCAGACGGAAGGCGTTTCGGCATTGAAAGTTAAAATATAGTCGTTTTCGGAAATACACGATGGCTTGTCGAAACTGACATCGAGAGCTTTGTTTTTGAAACTTACTGCGGCTCTGTCGGGCTTTTCATCGGAAGAAAGAAGGCAGTATAGAAAAGCGTTTGCCGAAGACTGCGTAAAAGTCCTGATATAGTTGCTCGTATCCGAAAAAGTGATAATCACCTTCATGTTTCTGAACTGACCCGCACTTTCCACAGGCAATACTGAAGACAACACACTGTTTAAAGAAGAGATCGCCATCGGATAACTCATGCTGACAACAAGTTTTTCGTTATTGTCCTGAAGAAGACCGTTGAGATATCTGCCGTAAAGATAAAGCTCTATGTTTGAAATTTCAGCCATTTTCCCGGAATCCACCTTAAGTCTGACTTTGAAAGTATCACCGTGATAAAGAAACTGCCCTTTTTGCGGCTCCAGAGAAAGATCAAGGTCAGTCATATCGAAAAATTTGAATTCTGTCACATCTGTCCTTTTTGTTGTTGCAGAACTGCTTTCGACAGTAACTGTGTAATAGCCGCTTCCAATAAGCATTGACGCCATAATATCGCTGTTATTCGAGCAATCTGCCGAAAAAATCGTGTTCCCCTGTTTTGTTATCGTGCACTTGTAATCGACACCGCTTTTTGTATCCCACCACAGATTGGATTTGCTATTACTGGTAAAAAACTTTTCCGTCAAGTTGATTTTAACAGGCTCTACCGGCGTAAAATCCATCGGTATCGTCAATGAGTGCTCCGAACGGTTGCCCACTTCATCGTAAGCCGTGATAGTAAAGTTGTTGATACCGTTGACACTGCCGTCGAGACCGCAGTAGAACTTATCGCAGTTGCCTTGAAAAATTCCTGAATCCTGATTCGGCACATATTGACAGTTTTTTATCCAGCCTACTTCAGAAGACTGTATAAAAACCAGCATATTTTCAGGATCCGAAAAATTGTCTGTATATGAAAGCAGGATCTGCGGCTTAGGTCTGTTTATCAAAACATATCCGCTTGCACTACAGTTGGGACCATTGACACAATGAGCTACATTGAACATAGAATCATCGTCGATACACTCTGTAAAAACAGATTTTTCAGTATCGTAAGAGACAAAGCGCGGCGGACGGTTGTCTATAAAAACAGAGCCTGAAGAATCGCTGAAATCCTCATTCGTACAGTTACCGACTTCATCGCAGACAGAGAGAAAACCTTTGCATTCAACAAACCTGCTGTCTTCCGCAGGGGTAAGCAGATTGAAAAAATCGAGACTTTCGCCCGGTGCGACATAGCCGCCTGTTTTATCCTGAGAAAAAGATCCGTCTGAAACGCCGCATGAAACCTTGAGAGCCCATCTGACTATATCCTTGTCAGGATCAATCAGTGAAGCGGTAAAATAATTCTTGTTTATAACACTGTTTTTGAAAAGCACTCTTCCGTCAGATTCCAAACTGATAAGCGGAACTTCCGGCGGAGTCGTATCGACTTTGAAGGAACAGTACAGCGTCGAACGGTTTCCGGCATGATCAGTTGCAGAAAGAGTGATTTTGTAAAGACCGTCAGCATCACTTCCGGAAATCCCTGCATCAAGAAGGGCTTCGGCAAATTTTTCAGATGAAAAAAAACATTCATTTGCAGCGCAGCTTTCCCTCTCTTCTTCAAAAATGACCGTCTCCTCTTCTTCCCACTTGGCAAGAGTAAATTTTATATTTTCCACAAGGCTGTCCGAAACGCTCCACGAAATTTCGACATCTTCAGCTCTGACAGTCCCATCCGTGCAGTTCAGATTTAAAGAAGGTCTTTTGTTGTCAAGGAAAACAGAGACATCTTTTTCTGCTGTATTGTAAGCTATATCCTGCGCCGAAACAGAAAATTCAAGCAGTTTCTCCATCGGAACGATTTCATCCCCTGAATATTCGGCAAGCATGACAAATTCGCAGCTTTCACTTGAAAATCCGCTTCTTTCAATGCTCTGCGGCTCTATTTTTTTCACTCTGAAAACAAAATCGGTGGATTTGCTTTGCAAAGTTACGGAGTTGAGATCGGCAAGACTCCCGTTTTCAGGAATCACCCTGAATTTAAGAAGAAAAGCCTTTGCGAAATGAGGTATAGAACCGTTCTGAGGATCATACTGAACGAACTCTCCTTTTGTGTAACTGCCCAAATCACCGGTTACCTCAGCATTGTCTTCATCTTCAGTTTCAAAAAGATCGTTAAAACCAAGCATTTCTATTTTTGGTCCCGATGAATCGACCGGAACGGGTACACTTTCAGCCGGGAAAAGAAACTGATCGGAATTTGAGGCGATATTTCCGGCAATAGAGCCCAACTGCGAAAAGACCGTTTCATTGAAAGAACTCGTAAGAAACCTTTTTATCGAAAGAGCGTAGTAGTATCTGAAAAAGTTGGAATCAAGTTCTGCCGTTTCGTCGCTGTTTTCACCGAAAAAAAGCTGTATACTGCCGTTTTTTCCGTCGAAAACCGTGTCTTTATAGTCTTCCTGCAAAAGCTGCAAAACATTGGAAACATCGTAGATCCCGTGCTCAGAGCCGATATTTGTCTCCATAAAATATGCAAGGTATTCAAGACCTGCAAGCAGAATAAAATATTTCGTTCTGTTGTCTGCGGCATTTGTGTCAAAAGGTTCTTCATTCCAGCCAAAAGCATGGCTCAAATGCTGCGAAAGGTGCGTCGAAACAAGGTCGTAAAGCTCTTCATCGGAAACATTTTCCGAAATTCTGCGGTTTGTAAAAATATAAGCTCCCACTGTCGTAAGCGGCGTAACAATGACATCTTCATCACCCGAGGGAATAAATACAGCCGACAAAGTGCCGTTAAACCGCTTCGCTCCTGCATTTTCAGAAACTACCGGCTCGTAAGTGCCGCCCGAAACACTCACCATGCACACCCTGCCCAGTTTTACTTGTATCTTGTCTGCCGAAGAAGAAAGATTGTCGGTTTTTATGTTCCCTGAACCGTTCCTGCATGAAACCGAAACATTTTCAAAACCGTTCAAAGGGTTTGTCACAAAAGGTCTCACTTTAACTGAAACCGTGTTTTTCGTATAAAACGGGAATGCAGTCCGATATTCTCTTTTGTTCACTGAAACAGTACAGTCAAGAATATTCTGTCCGTCGGGAAGTTTTTCGGTATCGACTACCGCTTTATACTGATGAGCCGTATTGCTCAGGTTTTCCATCGGATAACCTTCGATCGAACATGAAATTTCTTCTATTGCATACCTTTTGTGAGCAGCTTCTACCTTTATATCGATGCTGTTTCTCGCCGGTTCTTCCTCCGTTGCCGCTGCTTCAAGAGTTCCGTGCCTGTAAAAATCTGCGCGAACCGAAGGAGCCCCGTTGTTTACGATTATCGTTTTTTCGGCAGTTTCAAGGGTTATGCCGTTGCTTGCTTCACAACGGACAACAACTTCTTTTTCATCTTCGATACTTTCAGTAGTGAAACTCCCGAGAAAAGAAGCAGCCTCCTCATCTTTGTCAGCCAGTTTTTCTCCGTCGGAAGAACAGTTGAGCGTCACTATAGCATTTTCAGGTTCTGCATTCGCTTCGACTGTGACAGTACCGCTGAAATACTCAGGCACTGCTCCCTTGTTTCCTTCAGGATAGACTTCGATTTCTATTGAAACTTCGCTTTTTTCAGCGTCTTCGCCGCCCAGGAACTTTGCTTCAGATGTCCTTATTTTTTCACTCCACTCTTTAAGCTCGGCTTCTGAAAATTTGCCGCTGACTTCACTTAAAAAACTGCTGACGAGCCCTTTCATAAAAGCTGCGCTGACAGTTGCGCTCCCGAATTTCGCATAGGTCGAGCCGTTTATTGTGTTGTCGTCCGTGAGATCATTATAAAGCATGGTCAGCAGATTTTCGGTAGAAAACTGTGTCTCCGGCTGTGTCCCGTTTGCGGCTGAGACCGTTTCTGCGATCTTCGCGAAAGCCTGCTGCCACAGCCAGCGCTTAGTGGCATCAGTGAGAGAACTCTGAAGTTCGGGAAAGACATCACCCGAAATGCCGAGATATTCGAACCACTCTGCCTGCGAGGTTTCCGACCTGTATTTTTCGATAAACGAAGAGAAAAAATCGACAGCAACAAGGATATTTTTTTCATCTGCCGCCATCACACTGGCTTCGCTGCATCCGTTCCACGCCACAGCCTCGTTTGACGATACCAGATCAATCGATCCGCCGCACACTTTAACTTTGAGATCGCCGATATTCCGCACAGATTCAAACCGGACAGTACCGTTTTCACCGGTTTTTCCCGACAAAATCACATTTTCTCCGTCAAGAATTTCGACCTGTGCATTTTTCTGTATAGCCTGAACTGTCAGATCAAATTCCAGTATTCCGTTATCCGGTCTTTTGCCGTCGCACGAAACGACAAGAAAAAATAGTACGATACAAAAGAAAAAATAAGAAATCTTTTTCATACTTTCCCCCAGTTATAATAGTTAACAAAGAATGTCGCCCCGAAAAAACCGAACAAATCAAGCGAATGATCGTGAGGGGACCACTTGTAGAGCACTTGTGTCGAAAGAATGATCCACTCCCACACTCTGAACTGGAAGTCGAGCCCTGCAGCAATGACGCCGTTTACTTTCGCGTAGTCTTCCTTTTTGTAAACAGCAATGCTCCTGCCGCTTTCATCAATAAATTCGATATTGGAAAAAGTCTCGACTTTGAATCCGCCGCCTGCAACAAGATGAGGAGAAAAAAATGTGCCCGGAAAAAGATTGTATCTTGCAAGAACAAATGTCTGAACCCGCCAGTAATCGAAATATTCCTTCCCTTTGATATCCTGAAATTCAGCTTTTCTGGAAGTATCGCCTACTCTCGTAAATGAAGCCTGCAAGCCGATATCGAAGTTGTCGGTAAGACCGAAAAAGAGATCAAGTCCGGCATTCCAGCTTGCATATACGACAGTCGTTTTATCATCGGTTTTAAGCGAAAACGGGAAAAATCCGCCGCCGCCGATATTTATCTGTATCTCCCCCTCTTCAGCGAAGATGTTAAAAGAAAACATTAATAAAATCAGAACTATAAGTTTTTTCATGCTATTCCAGATACACAAAAAACGATGTTCCGGCAGGGACTCTGTATTCCTGCTTCATTTTGTTAGCCTCTTCCTGCTTAGCGAGCTCAGCTGCTGCAGGATTCACCGTGTTTGCGGCGGTCGTTCCGGCAGTGCTCCCCACACTTCCGGCAAGACCGGTTAAAATCGTTCCTGCGGTTTTGGTAATTCCCTGCTTCACTTCCGACTTTATATTTTCATCCGAAATGTCAGTCACTTCCGACTCTATCCCAGGGTCTTTGCCTGAAACGGCAAACCCCTTGACCGAAAATTCCTCCATACCGATGATGAGTTTTGAAAAGGCAAGCTGTGTCCGCTTGTTTACGAAACTTTTGGCACTTCCGTAAAACTTAGCCCCTTTCGGGATCCTGTCAGTTTCTTCAAGAACAGTCGCGACGACCGTGGACTGGGCAGTAGAACGGATCGAAAAGTCGAGCTTGACCTTCACTTTGACATCGTGCAGTGCAAACATGTTCTCTTTTTTCCCGGCATCTTTTTTTCCTTTGACAAAAACTCCGCCGCCGGAATTTTCCCCGCCTGGAACAAAGCGTCTTTTCCTCCCTGTCTGAGTAAGGTCTGAAGCTGCGGCATCGCTCATTTTCGCGTAAGCCTCAAGTATCTCACGATCCTTTTCCTCATTCTTATTCCTTTTCTTTGCAAGAGCCGCTTTTACAGGAACTTCAGCACGTTTTTCTTCTGTTTCTGCTTCAAAATCTTTCTTATGTTTTGCATTCATCGCAGATTCTATGTCACCTACCACCCTGCCGCGTAAAAGCTCACTGAAGTCATTGAATTTCGTTTCGGCATTTTCATCTTTCACTTTCCTGTCTTCCCCTTTGAAAAGAACGGTCGTAAAAATTGTGATAACAAGAAAAAAAGCGGAAAAGAGGATGAAAAAGGTGACTTTCCTGCGCAGAGCCGCATACTGATCACCCTTTTCTTCATTAGGAACAGCAGCTGATTCCACGTTTTTTTCACTTTCAGCCAGTATTTCGAGGGGCGATTTTTCCTTTTTTTCCATTAAAACGATACCTTCAGTTCAAGTTTGCGCTTTTTCCCGGCACTTTCATTCACTTCGATTATGTATTCGCGTGAATAGTCTTCATCGCTTATTTTAAAGGCGATACCGCCGCTCACTATCTCGTCGAACTGCATCGAAAACCTGTCGATATGATACTGGGCATTGTCGATCTCGACCTTCCCGCCTTTCGTCGAATAGATCTTCACCGATTCAATGTGGAAACGCTGCCTGTAGCGGTTTTTGACTGAAAAATTTACCGTCACTAGCGCGTCTTTTCCTATCTTGCAGATGCGGTCACTCCTTAAGAAAACAAGCTCCTCTTCAGTTCTGGCAGAATAGCTGCTGCACTGGAAAAATTCGCTGAAAGATTTTGCCATCATCCCTATCATGCTTTTATCTATCTCTTTTTTTATCTCCTTCATCCGTTTTTCGTACTTCTCTTCAAGCTCTTTTCTCAACATTTCCAAATGTTTATTGACTGCCTTATTAGAAGTTTCCCACTCGGGATAGGAAAAAATTATCCTGTTGCTTGCATCTTCTGTCGGACTTATCACGAAATTGAAAATGAACGCCTGCCCTGAATTTATTTTGAACTGCACATTTGAACTGAGTCCGTACATCAAAGCCTCTTCTGGCGCCTCACTGAACATGAGCCCCCAGACTTTCATCTTTAAAGGTTCCGTTTCGACTTCGATTTTGAGAAGACCTGCATCCCCGACTGTCGGTGTCTCGGTAAGCGAGATATTTTCAGGAAATTCAAAGACGAAAACTTCTCCCAGAGCAATATTCACAGTCCTGTAGATCACTGTATCGCTGCTGCTGATCGTGATCACGGCAACTTTTTCAGTGATAGGGATAAATTTCGCCTTTTCTTCAGCACTGTCGAAATCCCTGCCATAAGCACTTAATGCAGAGAATAAAGCTAATAAAATCAGAAGTTTTTTCATTCCAGCTGTTCTTTTTCCTCTTCAATAAGATATTCTTTTCCGTTTTCGGTGAGATAAGCCCGAAGTTCCCTGAAATCTTCAAAACTTTTTCCGGTGTAGAAATCGACGAGAAGCCCGTCGGGAGAGAGTTCGAGCGAGACCGGAACAACAAAAAGCAACGCCGAAAACCAGACAAGAGTTTTCTTTTTCCCGTTTTCTCCCGAATAGTCGACGGCATTGCCGAAAGTCATCTCGCCGAGCCCTTCTACAGTAAGCGTGGAACCTACATCCAATGCACCTTTCACTACTTTGAGCTTCGTAAGCCGGAACTTCGTCTCAAAATTTTTGTTTTTCCAAGTTTCTATCTTTTCCTTGTGTACCGACTTGTCGAGCAGTATCTGCCTGAATTTGGGAGTAAGCATATTGTAGGCCTCTTTAAGATCTTCGTCGATATTGGGGCTCACTCCGTCAAACTTACCGATAAAATCTGTAATAAAACGGTGGATCCTAACCAAATTGGTTGAAGTCTCAAGCGTTTCGCTACCGTAAAAAACGAGCCTCCTCCCCTCTTTGTCAAAGGCTATGACCGGAGCAGGCTTCATTGAAACAGACCATGCAAAAAGAAGGGCTGAAAGAGTTATCAGAAACATCATAACGCAGAAAGTTATCGCAAGTATCCGGAAACCTTTCCGTATTTTCTCAATGTCGCGATACTTCAGCGTATCGAAAAAATTTGAAGCATCATTGTTTTTCATCATTTCATCCTGTAACGGTCTATAGCTGCTGAACTCATCGTCTTTATATTTGCGACAGCACTTTTAAGCTGCTCCGAAGCTGCCGCTTTCGAAGCAAAAAGCGGAATTCCTGCAATACCGAGCCCGGTAAAGATAAGCCCGGAAACAACAGTTACAGCGTCTCTGTCTATCCTGAAACTGTAAGGGCATGAACATATTTCCGAAGCGAGCTTCATGATCTCGACCTGTGCCTTACCGGTAATGAAGATAAAAACGGCGTAAAGCACAGGCCAAAGGGCAAAAACAGCAATGGAACGGAAAAAACTTCCGATTGAAGCGAAACCCTGATTCGGAAAGGCCGGAAAGACTAGCGCAAAGCATAATCCGACCATATTCAGCGACATCAAAGTCCCCCAGCCATAAGAAAATATGACTTCTTTTGCAGTCCATACAAAAAGCATGAGCAGAAAAACTGCCAATTTGCAGAAATACTGGAAATAAAAAGATGTGATCAGTGTTGTGCCGGCTTCTCCTAAAAGCGGATCGGAAAACTGCGGGCACGCTGCCGTAACACTTCCCGAAAGACCGGATATCATCAGAAGATTCGAAGAATAAAGGGAAAAGGCCTTGAAAAACTCTTCATCGAGCTCTTCAACTATCGGGAACTGATATGTAACAAGCATTATTTTTTCAATAAAATCAGGTAGATAAAGATAGAGCAGAAGCGTAAGCACCGTCTTCCACGCGACACCTGCGAAATCGGGTTTTTCAGACTTCTGTATTTTGAAAATTTCGGCAATAAAACTTATGGCTAAACCTATAGAAATAATGATAAAAACAACGCTCCAGAGCCAGCCGGCACCGGCCGATTCAAGAAGGATCCTGGGGTTGTAACAGATGTTGAAATTCATATTTTATCCCTTAAAAATTCTTTCACAGCATCAATTACGAAAATATTTTTCCTATATGCCAGCATTGCCGCTTCAGCACAGGCGTTGACCAGGTTCAGACCGAGAACTTCGGCAAATTTTGCAAGAAGCCGGTTTTCCTCCTTGTCGCTCGTTGCAACGGCATAATCAAAAGGCGAAAGCTCGATTTTTACGACTTCAGATTCAGTTTTTTCACCGGTCTGAGTTCTGAAAAGGGCTGTTGAATACTCTCCTTTCACAGTTTTCAGACTTTCGAAAGCCTCTTTTTCAGCGGCACTGAGACCAAAATCTTCGGCAATCACACGCTTTGCCTCTTCATCGTTCGCGTGGCTCAGAAATATGGTCGTCGTAGTGTTGATCTTTATTTTTGAAGATAGTGAAACCTCTTTGAAACTTAGAAAATTCTGCGTCACGGTCCACACTCCGGTATTGTACTTTCTCGCAGTTGCAAAAAGTTCTTCGATAAGGTCGGCAAGACGCGGATCTTTGATAAGCTGCGCCGCCTCGTCAAATACAATGAAGCTGTTCGTTATCCCGAAAGCACTCCGCTTCGCCTCCTGAATGACGATGAAAGTCAGAAGTTCCTTCAGTTTTTCGTTGAGTCCCGAAATCCCCTGCAAATCGTAGATCACAAAAGGCTCTCTGCCGTAATCGACAGTTGATTTTCCGTTTATGATGCGTGAAACAGGATCATCCAGAAAACCGCGGAGAAGCCTGCGTATAACTTCGGCCTTTGCTGTGTCGTCATCTTCGATAAAACCGACAAGATCTTCAAGAACAGGTTCGCTTTTTACCGCATACATGCTGCGGACAGCCTTTGAAACGATGTTTCTGAAAAGATCGGCGTTCATGTTTTTTTCGCGGATCTCAAGAATGATATAAAGAATCGTATTCAGAAAGTTGAGCACAGAACTGTTCCACTTTCCATCTGAATACACTGTATCCCGCTTCGGAAAAGGGTTTATCACGATTTTTCCGCCGGAATCTATCGGAATAAAAACACCGCCGTAAAGTTTCACCATTTTGAGATAGCTGGAATTTTCAGCCCCTGCAAAATCGACGATGAAAATACGACCAGGAAAATTTTTGTCCGATTTTATATTAGGAAAAAATGTGTGGGCTATGAGAGTGTTCACAGTAACCGATTTTCCGCTTCCCGAGCAGCCGAAAACAGAGCCGTTTTTGTTGTTGCGCCTGGATGATCCGGCGTCAAAACCGTAAATTTCACCGAAGCGGTTCCTTAAAAAGAGCGGGAATCTGCCCTCGGAATCACCGTGACCGTGTTTCGCCGCAGGGATCATGTCGGTAAAATTGGCACTGAGTACTCTGATCTGACGCCCGGAAAGACTCATAAGAGTCGGAAGAGACCTGAAAAATTCGAGATCGTGCCCCCATGTCTCCTCTTCAAAAAAGAAACCTCCGTTTTTCATGAAAACGGATATTTCTTCCGCCCGTTTTTCAAGAAGTAAGCCATCGTTTTCAGAAATGACGATTTTTGCCGAAAGAAAGCCGATTTTGTGCTTTGAAACTGTAAGAAGATTCATCAGCTCGTCAGTTTCCTTTGCGTTTTTTGCAGCCCCTCTGCCGCTTGTAGCGATGTAGAAACGCTCTTTTGCTTCGAGAGAAAGAAGCTCTCTTGACTGCGGAAGCACTGTGAATGAAACCGAATAAGTAAAGTTTCCCGGAATTGAGTCGATAATGCGGGAAACCATGAAAGGATGCGTCTCTTTCGGCATGAATTTCAGAGAAAGGACTTTGCAGAAAGTGTTCCCTACTTTGAAATATCCGGGAGTTGCAGAACACTGTTTCTGAATAAGTTCTTCGCGGACGCTCATTTCGGGGTGGATCTTCATCTCTCCGTTGAAAGATATGAGTTCGTAAAGAAGTTCTTTGATTTCAGCTGTATCAAGGCGCCGCGCACTTACTTCGAAGCTTTCTACCAAGTTTTTGTGGTATGTGATGTCTGGAAGAGCTTTCGGGATCTCACTTTTCGGAAAATCGCTTGAAACCGCAAAAAAATACCGGATTTTTTTGATCCCTTTTCTGCGAAGAAAAACAAGTCTCTGCTTTATCACCGGCTCGCTTTCGCAAGAGCAGCGTTCTTCGACAAGCCCGTCTTTTCCCCGTACAACAGCAAAAAATTCGACAGTCGTTCCCTCGCGGGCTTCACGCATGAAAAACGAGTTCACTCTCTGAAGATCAGGCGAAAAAAAATAACAGTCGGCTCCTTGAGTTTCCCAGACGGAAAAACGCTGCATCGAAAAATTGAAGATAAAATCTTCTTCGACCGCGGCTATTTTGAGCATTTCAAAGATGCTTTTCATTATTTCTCCCCGATCGGTCTCTCTGCTGGCGGCAGTAGAAAACTTTTCCGCCGTCAAACATCCTGAGAACAAAGATCCACCATTCCGATTTGCCCGAAAAAACTTTTTCGCGGATAAAAAAAGTTACTGCGAAAATCACGGCCGGAAAAACAAGAAGAAGAAAGATGTCTTTCAAAAGTGCGCCGGAAAAGAAAAACAGCGTCATGACCGCAGCCTGACCTTTATCGACAAAAGTCTGCTTTGTACCCAGAATCCCGAACACTTTCATATCCAGCCTGCAATAATGCTCAAAATCGTCGAAAAGGCGGCAAGTCCCGCACCTGCGCCCAGGATTTTCAGCGCGTCTGACCAGATGTTCTGATCCTTGTTGATATATCTGAAAAGAAGCGAAACTATAGCCCCGCCGAGACCGCCGTAGATCCCGATGTATCTTGCGACATCAAAAACAGTATCGGCCATCTCCTGAAATTTCGACTTTATCCCGCCGGTATCTGCTACCGCAAATATGTAATCAGAAAAAACCAAAACAAAGATCACAAAAACAACAAATCCACGCAATTTAATTTTTCTCAAAATTACAACCTCTCAAAATACAAATCAGCAAATACACAAACTTTTATTTACTTAAAAAATTTATTTTTTCAACTTTTTTATCAACAATTAGAGAAAAATATTCAAAAATTAGCAGAATCATTCTGATTTTACATCAACAATCTTTCCCTCGAATTAGAACATTACAAACATTTTCAAACGGAACATAAATGACGACCCATAATTTACGGATATTTCCGCTTGACTATAATTTTTGATTTTTTATAATCAAAAGATGATGTTTATTTAAGGAGGGCAATATGAAAAAATTATTTTTTGCAATAATCGCGCTGTTTACCGCTCTTGCTTTCTGCGGATGCGGAAATTCTGCCGAAAGAATCGGATGCGCAAGTTCTCTTGATTGTGAAATCGGTTTCGTATGCAATACGGGAAGATGTCAGCGTCCCGACGCAGCCGACACTTCCGATTCAGGTGACACTTTTGCGGATACTTCCGATTCTGGAGACAGCTCCGATTCAGGTGACTCAGACACTTCAGATACAGACAATCCAAACGAAAAAACAGGTGTTATGTGCGACTGTTTCGGCAAGCAGTATGAAGTTCCGTCTTTTGCTTCAGAGCACGGCGCAGCTTGGTGCAAAGCGGATGAAGACGGTGACGGTATCCCGAATTGCATCGAGGTTCCGAAAGGCGTTCCGGTCGATACAGATGAAGACGGCACTCCCGATTACAAAGATACTGATTCAGACGGCGACGGTATTCCTGATTCTGAAGAGTGTCCTGACTTTGCAGAAAATAAAATATGCCCCGATACAAACGGTGACGGTCTGCCGAATTACCGCGACATAGACAGTGACGCTGACGGCATTCCTGATTCCGAAGAATGTCCTGATTATGAGCAGGATCAGAAATGTCCTGATACCGACGGTGACGGTCTGCCTGATTACATCGATGAGGACAGCGACGGCGACGGCATTCCTGACAGGGTGGAAACAGCCGAAGATACTGATGGAGACGGCATTCCGAACTATTTGGACTGGGACAGCGACGGCGACGGTATTCCTGACGCAAAAGAGTGTCCTATGCTGCCCTGCCGCGACTCGAACAACAATAACATCCCCGATTTTATGGAAACCGACAGTGACGGTGACGGTCTGCCGGACAGTCAGGAAATCTTCTGCGAAAATCTTGGTGTTCACTCTGCCACAAGCAGGGATACCGACGGCGACGGCTACAGCGATCTTGCAGAAGTTATGGTTGGAAGCGATCCGTGCGATGCTGAAAGCGGAGTCATGGATGTCGGCGTAAAATTCTATTTCGAGCTTCCCTACGAAGGGGAAAAACAAAACGACACCCTTGTTTTTTCTCCGCAGGTCCATAAAGCCGATATTTTCTTCAATGTCGATACGACAGCCTCAATGGGAGACGAGATAAACAACCTGAAAAACAGTCTTTCCACAACAATTATCCCCGGGATCCGCAACAAAATTTCCGATAGTGCGTTCGGTATCTCTTATTTTGATGACTTTCCGGTCAACGGTTACGGAAGCGGCAGCGACAGACCTTTCGGTTTGCTCCAGACGCCGACTATAGACGTTGCAACAGCTCAGGCAGGTGTTAACCAGCTAACACTCCACAACGGTAACGATCTTCCTGAGTCAGGTTATGAATCGCTTTACAAAATTGCTACAGGAGTCGAACTGAGCTGGAAGGGCGGTTCCGTGCCCGCCCATGAAGTCTTTTTCAGAGACGGAGCTATCCCGATAGTTATCCATATCACAGACGACGCTTCGCATGATTCTTCCCACAAGCCTTACAATTCTTCTTATGTCTACACAATATTCAGCCAGTCGGATGTTATTACTGCTATGAATACAATCGGAGCAAAAGTCGTTTCCGTTCTATCGGCAGGAAGTTCGAATTATAGCGCTGCAAAGACACAGCTCACCTCAGTTTCAAACGGAACCGGCGCAATCGTTCCGACCTGTGCCGACGCCGGAAGAACGACTCTTCTCTATGAATTGGATAAATACGGGACAGGATTGGGGGATACCGCTGTTGCCGGTGTCGATGCACTTATCAAATATGCAAGTTTCGATGTCAGGGTCGAACCTGCCAAAGATGCCGACAATCCGTCGCTTGACACATCGTGTTTCCTTAAAAAAGTCGAGGCTCTCGAATATCAGCCGGTCGACAGCTGCGCCGCAACAATCGTGGCGACACCTGCGGCATTCAACGGAGCTGACTACAACAACGGTTTCAGCAATTTCTCGACCGGAACTTCGACCGCAGATACTCCAGGTAACAAACTCACTTTCAACGTCGAAGCCCTGAATGACTGTTTCCCGCAGGAAAAAGAGGCGAAAATGTTCAAGGCATACATCAACGTAATCGACAACAAAACGAATTCTGTGCTCGACACCCAGCCGGTGACCGTCATCGTTCCGGCAAAGCCTGGCAGTACGGAAAACTACTGATTGATTCAAGATACAATTTTTAATTCAATAAGCAGGATTTTTATTTGTTCTAGGGATTTGTTTCATATCTTTTATTTGCTGCTTAATTATTTGAGAGCGCCTACTGCCTTTTCAGCCGCTTTTACGATCTCGTATTCTTTCTTGAGAACGTTCATGAACATCGGGTGAAGGAATGCATCGTTTTCCATGAAGGGAACGTCCTTGCGGATGAGTTTGTAAACGGGCTCGATGCCGGCACCTGCCTTCATCGGCTTTCTGAAATCGATCGCCTGCATTGCGGTAAGAAGCTCGATGCAGATGATCTTTACGGTGTTTTCAACGACAGCAGTGCACTTTCTTGCAGCAGTCGTTCCCATGCTGACGTGGTCTTCCTTTCCGGCAGATGTCGGGATCGAATCTACTGTTGCCGGGAAAGACTGGGTCTTGTTCTCGCTTGCAAGGCTTGCAGCCGCAACGTGAGCGATCATGAAACCGCTGTTGAGACCTTTGTTTTTAACGAGGAATGCCGGAGCCTGGTTGAAAACGGGGTTGATAAGCTGCTCGATCCTGCGCTCGGAGATGCTTCCAAGCTCGGAAACAGCTGCAGTGAGGTAATCCATAACGAGTCCGATCGGCTCTCCGTGGAAGTTTCCTGCCGAGATCGTCTCTTTCTCGTCTGGGAAAATAAGCGGGTTGTCGGTAGAAGAGTTGAGCTCGGTCGTGATGACTTTTTCGACGTGGCGGAGTGCGTCTCTGACTGCGCCGTGGACCTGCGGAGCGCAGCGGAGGCTGTATGCGTCCTGGACTTTAGGACAGTTGCGGTGGCTTTCCCTGATCTCCGATTTAGCGATAAGTTTGAGGACGTTTTCGGAAACTTCCGCCTGTCCGGGGTGAGCTCTGACGATATTTACTTTCTGGTCGAATGCACGGTCCGTGCCCATGATGCCTTCGATAGTCGAGGTGAGCGCGATGTCGGCAAGTTTGAGAAGGTTATGTACTCTGTGGACTGCAAGCGCGCCGAGAGCCGTCATTACCTGCGTTCCGTTGATGAGAGCGAGGCCTTCCTTCGCCTTGAGCGTTATGGGTTTTATCTTTTTTGCCTTGAAAACTTGAGCAGTTTCGACCATTTTACCGTCATCGGTCATTACGAAACCTTCACCGCAGAGAACGATAGCGAGGTGAGCTAAAGGAGCGAGGTCACCGCTTGCTCCGACACTTCCCTGTGACGGGATGAACGGGATTATGTCTTTATTCAAAAGTTCCAAAAGTTTGTCGAAAGTTTCGAGAGAGATGCCGCTGAAGCCTTTTGCAAGGACGTTTGCGCGCAGAAGCATGATCGCTCTGACAGTCTCTTTGTTGAAAGGTGCGCCGACACCGATCGCGTGGCTGCGGATAAGGTTGATCTGAAGAGTTTCAAGGTCTTTGTGCTCGACTTTGACGTCACTCAGAATGCCGAAACCGGTATTGATACCGTAAACGGCCTTGTCATTTTTGAGGATCGAATCAACGAACTTGCGGCATTTTGCCATTTTAGCACGCGTCTTTTCGTTGATAGCGACTTCAGCCTGACCTTTCGCAACTAAAACGACATCATCGATCGTGAGATTTTCACCGTTAAGAAAAACTTTTTTCATAATTCCCTCTCAATTCAAGTTTATAAAACAAAAAACGGACGCTTATAGCACAAAAAACGGAAAAGAGAATTTTTAAATTGTTGCCGAATTTTGAAATAAATTTAATATCTGAGCTGTTTTTTGGTCGTTTTTTTGTCTGTTTTGCGGGAATTGCGATGCTGAACGAGGAATTGCTCAAAAAAATCAAATACATAGAATTGAATGTAAAAAAGAAGGTCGACAGCTATTTCCAGGGTTCGTACCAGACTCTGTTCAAAGGTCACGGTCTGGAGTTTCAGGAAGTGCGCGAATACACCGAAAACGACGATGCGCGTCTTATCGACTGGAACGTCACGGCGAGGACAGGAAAACCTTTTGTCAAACTTTATAAGGAAGAGCGTGAACTCACGGTCCTGGTCGTCGCCGACATTTCTGGTTCGAGCATCTACGGGCAGAGGAGCGGGATCCGCGACGCGATGACGACGATTGCAGCGGCACTCACATTCAGCGCGATAAAAAATTCAGATAAAGTGGGACTTCTCCTTTTTTCGGACAAAGTCGAGGAATACATCCCGCCGAGAAAGGGCAAAAACCATCTCCTGACAGTCATCCGCTCGCTGCTAACCGCCGAACCGACAGGGCGGGGAACCGATCCCGATGCCGCTTTCGCCTTTCTCAATAAAATGATGAAACGTAAAGCTCTCGTTTTTTTCCTTTCCGACATGCTTTTTGACAAACTGCCCGATTCAATCAAAACGACCGCATCAAAACACGAAATAGTTTCGGTCGGACTTGTTGACGACATGCTTTTTTCGCCATTTACTGACGGCGCACTCAGAACAGTCGACCCGGAAAACGGGGAAACGGCACTTTTAGATTTCACAAATGCGGCAAGGATCGGTGAAGAACGCTTCATCGCCGAAAAAAAGAGCGGATTCGACCGCCTCGGGATCTCATCGATGTGGATAAGAAACCGCGAAAACTACATGGATGACCTTGTAAACGAGTTCCAGAAACTCAACCGGATCAGAAAAAGATAGTTAAAGTACATCCTTATCCCAAAAAACTTGCAGATTTATTCATTTTATGGTAAAGGGCGGCGGCTTTTTTTAACAACTCTCAGGAGGTTTTCTATGTCAGGCCACAATAAGTGGAGCACGATCAAGCACAAAAAAGGTGCTGCAGATGCAAAAAGAGGCAAAATTTTCACAAAACTCATCAAAGAAATCACGATAGCTGCAAAAGGCGGCGGCGGAGACCCTGACGGCAACCCGCGTCTTAAGACTGCCATCCAGTCGGCAAAAGCGGCTAACATGCCTCTCGACAACATTACAAGAGCAATCAAAAAAGGAACGGGCGAACTTGAAGGTTCAAGCTACGAAGAGGCAACTTATGAGGGATACGGTCCGGGCGGAGTCGCAGTTATGGTCGACTGCCTTACCGACAACAAAAACAGGACTGTTTCCGAAATCAGAAGGATCTTCACGAAAGCCGGCGGTAATATGGGCAACAACGGCTGCGTAAACTGGATGTTCAGCCAGAAAGGTCAGATCATCATCCCGAAAGAGGGCGTTGACGAAGAAAAACTTATGGAAGACGCACTTGAAGCAGGCGCTGAAGACGTAATCGACAACGACGAAGTTTGGGAAATCAGAACTGACATGGGCGATGTTTACGCCGTTTCGGGTGTTCTCACCGAAAAAGGATACCAGTTCGAAGAAGCGAAAATCGCGCGTATCCCGCAGAATTTCGTAAAAGTCGAAGGAAAAGTCGCAGAACAGGTCCTCAAACTCATGGAAGCGTTTGACGACAGCGACGACGTTCAGGATGTCTATGCGAACTACGACATAGATTTCAGCCAGTTGCCAGAGGAAGAATAGTTTAAGTCTTGGATAACAAAGGCTACATCATTTTAGGGATCGACCCCGGCAGCATCAAAACGGGTTACGGACTCATCAATGCTGTCGGGCGTTCTTTTTTTCACATTGACAACGGTCTCATAATGCCGCCGAAAGGGCTTGATTTCAAAGAGAGGATCGGCTTTATTTTCCGCGGCGTATGCGACGTTATGGACGAATTCAAACCGAATGCAGTCGCTCTGGAAGACGTTTTCATAGCGAAAAACGCCCAGAGTGCTCTGAAACTCGGTCACGTCAGAGGCGCAGTCATGAGTGCCGCGGCGATCCACGGACTCCCCCTTTTCGAATACACTCCGACAAGGGTCAAGCAGTCAGTCACGGGTAACGGCAGAGCTGAAAAATTCCAGATCCAGGAAATGATAAAGATCCTTCTCAGACTTAAGGAAGCGCCTTACGAAGACGCTGCAGACGCACTGGCCATCGCATTAACTCACGCATTTACGGTGTAAAAATGATAGGTTATCTCAAAGGAACAGTCGTTGCAAACGAAGAACGCGAGCTCACGGTCCTCACTGAAGGCGGTGTCGGCTACGTTGTAGGCGCAACTCCGACGCTTACGGTGAAATATCCTGAAGGCGAGGCTGTTTCGCTTTTTGTCCAGACTTTCGTCCGCGAAGACGCGATAGATCTTTACGGGTTCGAGCGGATCGAGGAAAAACACCTTTTCAATCTTCTCTGCGAAGTGAACAAGATCGGGCCGAAAACGGCTCTTTCGATACTTGCTTTCGCTCCGATCGAAGAGATCGTTTCGGCCATACTTTCCGCAAACTCGCAGTTCTTCAAGAAAATCAGCGGTGTAGGCGCAAAAACGGCTGAAAAGATCATAATCGATCTCAAGGACAAAACCGACAAGTTTTCGGCGATCAGCCAGGCAGGGACAGCAGACGCTCCGGCTTTGTCAAACGAAATCCAGACCCGCGAAGCTGCCGAGGCTCTTACCGCTTTGGGCTACAATCCGCTTCAGATCAGGCATGCTCTTGCAAAAGTCGCCGACAAAGAATCGAAAGACGCAGGGCTTATCGTCAGAGAAGCACTTAAAATCATCAGAAACAGCTGATTGGACGGTGAAAAATGGAAGAAGAAAGATTGCTCAATTCGCAGGAACTTCCCGAAGATTCGTCGCTTGAAGGGGGGTTGAGACCCAAGAATTTAAGCGGCTACATCGGACAGAAAGCTGTCGTTGACAACGTAAAAATATTCATCGAAGCGGCCAAAAAGAACGGCAGACCGCTCGACCATCTGCTCCTTGCAGGGCCTCCCGGACTCGGCAAGACTACTCTCAGCCAGATCATCGCAAATGAAATGGGCGTCAGCATGCTGACTACTTCGGGGCCTGTTATCGAGAAAAAAGGCGATCTTGCCGGACTTCTCACCGCTCTGCAGGAACACGACGTCCTTTTTATCGACGAGATCCACCGCCTCAATCCTGCCGTTGAAGAAAGTCTCTATCCTGCGATGGAAGACTTCCGCTTCGACATCATGCTCGGCGAAGGTCAGCACGCGAAAAGCATGCCGCTTCCGATAGCCCCTTTCACCCTCATCGGCGCAACGACGAAAACGGGTCTTCTTTCAAGCCCGCTGCGCGACAGGTTCCAGATAGTTTTCAGAATGGATTACTACACTGTCGAAGAGCTTGAAACTATCGTCAAACGCTCGTCCAAAGTGCTGGGAATAACCATCGATGACGACGGTGCGCACGAAATTGCAAGGCGCTCGCGCGGAACTCCGAGAATCGCAAACAGGATTCTGAAGCGCGTCCGCGATTTCGCACTTGTCAAAGGAAACGGCAACATCGACCTTTCTATTGCGAGATACGCTCTCAACCAGATGGAAATCGACGAAGACGGCCTCGACCAGATGGATAGAACGATACTTCTGACCATCATCGAATCATTCCGCGGCGGTCCGGTCGGAATAGAAGCGATCGCGGCAAGCGTCAGCGAGGAAAAACGGACTTTGGAAGACGTTTACGAGCCTTACCTCATCAAATCGGGATTTATTGCACGCACTCCGAAAGGCAGAATCGTCACGAAAAAAACTTTGGATAAATTCGGGATCAAATCCGATACGATTCAAGGAGAACTCTTTTGAAAAAATATTACGAAGAACTGAAAAAAATTGAGGATTTTTCCTCTTTTGACCGAATGGGACTGATCGGCTATATCCATCGGCAGAAATCAGAAGCAGCGGCGATAAGCGGAGTTGACGCAAAATTCTGGGTCGAACTTGACTACATCATCGCTCTCATGAAATATTCTCTGACAGATATCAGCGATGCAAAAAAAGAGTTTTTTATAAAAAGCGTTTTCCCGCTTATGCAGAAAAAAATCACTTTTGTAAAAAACGTAGAGAAAACTCTTCCGGAAAACGAGTTTTTTTATCTCAGAAAAGATCTGAAAACTTTTGAAGACATTTTTTCGCACGCTTCGAACATTATAAATAAAAATCTTAATTATTTCATGCCTTTCCCGCTTTTTCTCAATGCCCTGGATTCAATGACCGTGCTATATCCGCTCCTTGAAAAATCGTGTGATGCAAGAATGATAGTAAGGTACAACTACGACATTCTGCTTACCCGCTATCTGGTCGGGGATTTTTCGGCTCAGCTGGTGGAGATAATCGACTATCTCATCTGGGTGCAGGCTGTTTTTTCTACGGCTCTCGGCTCTGACAGGCAGGAATTCCGCAATCAGATCATCGCCCGCCTCTCCGCATTCATCAATACGGAATCAGATTTCAAAAACGGGACTGAATATTCTGCAAAAAGTTTTATCCTCGAGCTGCACGAAGTTCTGACAGACATCAACATCAAAAGCAAGATCCAGGAACTTCTGAGCAGTATACTAGAAACTGAAATAAGTGTTGTTGAATGCCTGAGAAAAATAACTTCGATATTTATTGATCCTGATATTTCAGGTCAGGCCAACGTTATCAGAGACCTGACGATCGCATCGGATCTGGCTTCTTCGGTGATAAAACACATAAAAGAAAGCAACAACAGCGCTCTCTACGAAGACATTGCTCTTTCAAAAGCTTTCCAGCCTTATTTCATGCAGGTGTCTCGTTATATGCTTGATGTTCAGATCGACATGGAAGTATGCAGAATCTTTGAAATAATGTTTTATCTCGAAAAAACTCTGCCGTCATTTATAATGCACGACGACATTATCCCTCTGCTCGAAATTTCAGTAGAAAAATTGAACGCTCAGAAAGAGCGCCTGACACAAAGTCTGAACACAACTTTTGATCCTGAAGCGGCAGAACTATTCAAAGCAAAAATGAAACAGGTCTACGCAGGAAAAATATAAGAAATTTCTTATTTTGCTTTTTTATTCGACCAGTGATTCCAGTGGATCTTTTCTTTATCGAACTTGTCTTTCGGCTTGTCGCTGCCGGCAGGTTTTCCGACCGGAATAAAAGCGAGCGGAATGATGTTTGCAGGAAGTCCCAGGATTTCGACTACCGGTTTGACCCTGTCAGGATTAGGATAGACCGCAGTCCATACAGCTCCTAGACCAAGCGATTCAGCTGTAAGAAGAATGTTCTGTACAGCCGCACTGCAGTCCATGATCCAGAAAGTCGAATCTTTGCCGCCCGCCTGTTTTTCGATATTTCCTGCAACGACTATCGCATAGCCCGCCTTCTCCGCCATTTTTGCGGAAGGAAGCGCGTCATTGAGTTTTTTTACGATGTTCTTGTCGTTGATAATGATGAATTCCCACGGTCTTCTGTCGATAGCGGAAGGAGCAGCCATGCCTGCTTTAACCAGAAATTCCAGTGTTTCCGGCGAGATAGTGGTCTCGACATAGTTTCTTACACTCTTTCTGCTGAAAATAGTTTTTGTTGTTTCGTTGTCCATCTTTTCACCTCCGAAAACTGCAAAAAAACTCAGTAAAACTGCCAAAAAAACGATCTTTTTCATGATTTTCCTCCTAAAAAAATGACCCTTGAATTTAATTGATCATAAAATAATGTCAATTTATTGATTTTTCACTCCCCTATTCCTAAAATCCGGCGTTTTGCTTATTCTCTGCGGGGATGCATGGGTTACGCCGAAATGACTTTGAAACTTCCGACCGATTATTCGGAAAAGTTGCTGAAAAAGCTGATTTCAAAAGAGATTTGTAGCGAAAATTTCAATTTCCACATCATCAGAAGAAGTCTGGACGCGCGCAACAAACGCGACATCCACTTTCTGACGAAGATCGGCGTAACAGCTGATAATCTTTCAGGAAAAGAGCCGGCAATAGAAAACCTTCAGATCCCGAACCGGCGCGGAATAAAGAGAAAAGTTATAGTTACGGGCTGCGGTCCTGCCGGAATTTTTGCTTCCCTCATTCTGCAGGAAGCCGGATTTTCGGTCACGATCATCGAAAAAGGGTGCGAAGTTCCCGAAAGAACTGAAAGGATCGCGCAGTTTGAAAAAACCGGAGTTTTTGATCACCTCGGCGGCTACTGCTTCGGCGAAGGAGGTGCCGGAACATTCAGCGACGGAAAACTGACAAGCAGAACGAAATCGATAACTCTCGAAAAAAACTTCATTTTTGAAGAATTCATCAAAGCGGGAGCGCCCGAAGAAATCGCCTACGAAACCTATCCGCATGTCGGAAGCGACAACCTTAAAAAAATCATTCCTGCACTCATTAAAAAGTTCAGAGAACTCGGCGGCGAAACGCTTTTCGGCAGCGAAGTCACCGAGATCAATAAAAGCGGGGACAAAATAACTTCGGTCGGGATTTCAGGCAGAGAGACCGGGATCATCGAAGGCGATCATTTTATTTTCGCAAACGGCCACAGCTCGTTCAAACTTTATAAGTTATTGATCTCACAAGGAGTTTTATTTACGCCGAAACCTTTTGCGATAGGTTTCAGAGTCGAACACATCCAGGAAGAACTCAACTTTTCAATGTGGCGCAGACGCTCACTTCCCGGCGTGAAGGCGGCTGAATATCACCTCACCGCAGACTGCGATCCCGGTCACGCATTCACTTTCTGCATGTGCCCCGGCGGAAAAATAGTCCAGTCGGCACCGGACGAAATATCGTCAGTCGTAAACGGCATGTCGAATTTCGCTCGAAACGGTGCTTTTGCCAACAGCGCAGTCGTAACACCCTTTTCACTCGAAGAGCTTGCCGGAAAAGAAATCACAGCCGGAGCGGCACTCGATCTGCTTGAAGAAATGGAGCACAACTTTTTCAACTACCGGAAATCATTCGATGTTCCGGCAGCAAGGATTACAGACATACTCCACGATAAAAAAACTGCGAATCTCCCCGAAACGAGCTTTTCTTTCGGCATTGCGCCAGCCGACATGAGCCGGTTTTTCCCGAAAAGCGTCTATGACAGGCTGAAAAAGGGGCTTTCGATCTTCTGCAAAAAACTCGACTGCTTTGAAAGCGGAGTCGCCATGGGCTTTGAAAGCAAGACTTCAGCACCCATAAAATGCCTGAGGAATCAAGACCTTACCGCGGCACCGTTCACCAATTTATATATCTGCGGCGAAGGAAGCGGATATTCCGGCGGAATAGTCTCAAGCGCAGCAGACGGAATCAAAATCGCGATGAAAATAGCGGCGGTTTGACATCTGTTTTGTCGGAGCGCGGGCGGCTCGCCCGCAAAATCTTGATTTAAAACAGATCCGAATGAGTTCCTGTCCGGTAGAAGCTATGTTTAATCACAATTCATCCATCCAAACAAAATCTTTGAATTTGATATGGCGGACTGTGCTTGTCGAATAGTCGATATCATCATTCGTAATCACTATTTTCTGGCTTGAATTGTCGAGTTTTGCAAAAGCTCCGAATTCCCGTTCATAGGTCTTTTCCTCTGCAACGCTGTATGCGACCTGAATGTAATATTGTTTGTTGCCCTTGTTTGCCACGAAGTCAATTTCATGTTTGTCATAGGAATAGACCTGAAGATTGTAGCCCATATATACGAGTTCGTTGTAAACGATATTTTCAAAATTGTGCGTGAGGTCATAACGGTTGTTCATGACGCGGATAGAATTCAAGGAGACATCCTCATTATAGACTTTTGAGTAATATTCCAGCTCTCGTTTCGATTTGGTGGAATATTTTTTTACTGTCGCTATTGCATAAGCCTCTTCCAGATATCCGATGTATTTCGATATTGTCGTTACGGAACACGGCAAACCTACTCCTGCCATATATTTTGCAACAGAGCGGACTGAAAAAATCCTGCTGTTCGAGAGAAAAATGAAATTCGCAAGCCGCTTGAACATTTCGGTTTTTCTAATGCTGTAACGGTTTATTATATCGTTCAGAATTATGGTTTCGTTCAATTCGTTGAGATATATCCGCTGCCCGCTTTCACCGCTGTATTCGATCCGTTTTGGAAATCCGCCCCAGACAATATAATCAGTAAGCGTGATTTCTTTGCCGAGTTCTCGCCCGTATTCCGCAAGTTCTTTGTAGACGAACGGGTGTATTCTGAAAGAAACATATCTGCCTGAAAGTTCTTTCGTAAATTCGCGGGAAAGCAGTTTTGAATTCGAACCGCTGATGAAAACAGAACAGTTTCTGATTCTGAGAGTTCTGCACGCCCCTGCCCATCCCTGAACACGCTGCACCTCGTCAAGAAACACATAGCACAGAGAATCTTTGCGGTTGCTCCCGATATATTCAAGAAGAGCCGTTTCATCCGGTATGGAAGAAAGAACCGCCGTATCTTCAAAATCCAGATAAATTATATTGTCCGATTTTTCCTTTATCTCGTCATAAATCTCCCGGAGAATAACCGATTTTCCGCAACGTCTTATCCCAGTTATTATTTTTATCAGGTCACTGTCGTAAAATTCGCGGATCGCCTGAATGTATTTCTCCCTTTTAATCATCTTCTCCCTCCTCAAAAGAACTTCTATTGGACAATTTACCACAAAATGTTATTTTTGTCCATTTTCACTGGACAATTTTGCCAAAAACAGAAAAAGTGTCCAGTATGCGCCAAAAAATCGAACCCAAAAAACTTTTTACAAAATATCAGACAATAATTTAAATATAAAATCAAGTTTGCATTATCTATTAAATAAATATTTTGAGAATTAACCCAAGTATAAATTAAAAGCAACAATAAAGATGCGTGTTTCAAATTGGCGCACGGTTTCACAAAACAAGGGGTTGATTTTGTTGCGGGCGAGCAGACCTAAGCTCCGACAATACTGAGATCTTTCGCTTTTGCTCAAGATGACGGGCAAATCAAAAAAAAGGGCTTCCCGAAGGAAGCCCGTAAAAAATCTTAACAAGCAGATTTCGCTTAGTGCGGGATGATACCCAAAAGGATACCTGCTGCGATTGCGGAACCGATAACACCTGCTACGTTCGGAGCCATTGCGTGCATAAGAAGGTAGTTCGTGGGATCAGCCTGTTTACCGATATTCTGTGCAACACGTGCACTGTCGGGAACTGCGGAAACACCTGCGCATCCGATGATCGGGTTGAGTTTGTTGCCCGGTTTGAGGAAGCAGTTGATGAGTTTCGCGATCAGAACGCCGCCGGCAGTGGAAATCATGAAGGAAAGTGCGCCGAGAGCGAAAATTTTGATCGAAGCAGCTGTAAGGAAGGTCTGAGCACTTGTCGAAGCACCGACTGTGATACCGATAAGAACGGTGACGATATCGATGAGAGCGTTGCTTGCAGTCTTAGAAAGTCTGTCTGTTACGCCCGATTCCTTGATGATGTTGCCGAGAAGCAGCATACCGATCAGAGGAAGTCCGCCGGGAGCGATGAATGTACAGACGATGAATGCAACTATCGGGAAAACGATCCTTTCACGCTTTGAAACTACGCGCGGCGGTTTCATGCGGATGAGACGCTCTTTTTTGGTCGTAAGAAGTTTTACGATCGGGGGTTGTATTACCGGAACGAGAGCCATGTACGAGTAAGCCGCGATCGCAACTGCACCGAGAAGGTGCGGAGCCATGAGGCCAGTAGTAAAAATAGCTGTCGGACCGTCAGCGCCGCCGATGATGCCGATGGAAGCAGCTTCCTGAATATTGAATCCAAGGAAGATCGCAATAAGGAACGCCGCGAAAATACCGATCTGAGCGCCGCCGCCGATAAGGATAAGTTTCGGGTTGGCGATCATGTATGAGAAGTCGGTCATTGCACCGATACCCATGAAAATAAGCGGCGGATAGATACCTTTAAGAACTCCGAAGTAGAGATAGTTGAGAACTGAACCCGGATCGTAGACACCGATCTGAACACCCGCCGCTGTCGGGATGTTTCCGATGAGGATACCGAAACCGATCGGGAGAAGAAGAAGCGGCTCATAATCCTTCGCGATCGCGAGGAAAATGAAGATGAAAGCGACGAGCATCATTATAAGGTTTCCCCACGAAATGTGGGCAACTGCCGTTGTGTTGAAGAAACGTGCCAGGAAGCTTCTGTTCTTCTGGAGGTAATACTCCATCGTTCCGGAAGAGCGGAGCGAGAAGTTTATGAAAAGCGGGGTGACTTCGTAGGTTTTGCCGAAGTTTTTGATCGAAAGGGTGCGTGTAAGCGTGACATCTTTCGCCGATTCGCCGTTCAGCATGACCGGAAACTGGTCGGCAGGTGCTTCGAAGTTGATGAAAGCCACACCGTTATCGGCAAGAAGAAGGTCGGAATGTTTGTACTCTCTTCTTTCGCCGTTCGGGAAATAAGCCGTGATTTTGTACTGCTGCTTTTCAGGATCGAATGACTCGAGGTCAACAGCGGCAAGTGTCGAATCTTTCTGAGTTTTCTGGTTCGGAAGAACAGCTTCCAGACCGGTGATCATAAGGTATCTGCCGATCGATTTTTCGTCACGGTGTTCCGCGATCGTCTTGAATTCCGGCGTTCCTTCGACAACATTATTCGACACGATTGCCGCATATTCGGTCTTTTTCTGCGGAGTGTTGTCGAGAAGTTTGTATTCAATTTCGAGTTTGACAAGAGAATTGTTCTCGGAATTTCCCGTAAAACGGAAAGAATCGGGACGCAATCCTCTGCCAGTAACCGAAGGTTTGACGTTTACAGGACGCTGGACGTCCTGCTGATCGCTTTCTTCCTGAGCAAGCATAAGGAAACTCAGGAAAATGGCGAAAATAAAAATTATACTTTTCTTCATTTTCGCCTCTTAGCCTATTGTTACGAGCGGCTGATGTTCCTTGACATTGTCGCCTTCCTTGACGAGAACGGCTTTGACTGTTCCCGCAGTGCCGGTGTTGATGTCGTTTTCCATTTTCATAGCTTCCATAGTCATGACTTTCTGGCCTGCGGTAACAGTGTCGCCGACTTTTACGAGGACTTTCATGATAAGTCCGGGCATCGGAGCGACCACGTTGTTTCCGCTTACGTCTCCTGCCGGTGCGGCAGCCGGAGCAGCAGCAACAGGTGCAGCCGCAGCAGCGGCAGCTCTCGGAGCAGCCGGTCTCGGTGCAGCCGGAGTGAACGCAACGGGTTCACCGCCTTTGTAGGTTATGTCAACATCGTATTCGTTGCCGTTTACCGCAACTTTAGCCGTTGCGCCGCCGAAATCCTTTACTTCGACGTCAAATTTTTTTCCTTTTATCGTAAGTTCATACTTTTTCATCTCGATTCCTCACTTTTTTACTGCCTGCCATCTTTTGAAACGGCGGGATTGTTTTGCCAAACTTTCGCTTGTCCACGGATTGTTGTTGTAATACTGCTTCGTTTCGGTGAGATAGATCTTGTCGGAGCTTTCGGTCATGTAGATCGAAAGGCCGATCATAGCAGCGATCTGCTCAAGCCCGCTCTCTTCCGTAACGGGAGCTTCTTCCTTTTTCTCGGGAGCCGGTGCCGGTGCGGGAGCTGCGGCTGGAGCCGGTTTCGCGTCCTTTCCTGCAAGGCGGTAGAACTGCGAAAGAACGATCGCAAGTATCGCCAGACCGCTAAGAACGACGCCTATTCCGATGAAGGGAAGAGCCTTGATTACAGCCCAGTCAGCCTTTGTCAGATCAGCCGAAAAAGCGGCGACAGCAGCGGACTGAATGAAATTGATTGAATGGATCATCTTTCCTCCTACAGCGGAATGTTGCCGTGTTTCTTAGCCGGAAGGTCGTCATTCTTCGTGATGAGCATCTCGAGAGCTTTGATAAGCCTCGGTCTCGTCGTCTTCGGCTCGAAAATGTCGTCGATGTATCCGTGCTGAGCTGCGATGTAGGGATTTGCAACATTTTCGTTGTAAAGCTCTTCCTGCTCTGCAAGGAATTTCGCCTTGTCGGCAGCTGCTTCGAGTTCCTTTCTCATGATGATCTCGACTGCGCCCTTAGCACCCATGACAGCGATCTGAGCGGTCGGCCATGCGTAGTTCATATCGCATCTGAGGTTCTTCGAAGCCATAGCGAGGTAAGCGCCACCGGTAGACTTTCTGGTAACGACCGTGATCTTCGGAACTGTAGCTTCGCTGTATGCAAAAAGCATCTTCGCGCCGTGTCTGATGACGCCGCCGTATTCCTGACCCGTGCCAGGAAGGAATCCCGGAGTATCGACGAAAGTGATTATCGGAACATTGAACGCATCGCAGAAGCGAACGAATCTTGCAGCCTTGTCGGAAGCGTTGATGTCAAGGCAGCCTGCAAGGACGTTGGGCTGGTTGCCGACGATACCGACCGTTCTGCCGTTGAGTCTTGCAAAACCGACGATCATGTTGGTCGCGTACTGCGGCATGACTTCAAAGAATTCGCTGTTGTCAACGACCATCGCGATGACCTGTTTCATATCGTAACCCTTGTTCGGGTTTTCGGGGATGATCTGGTTGAGAGCTTCTTCCATTCTGTCGAAAGGATCGGTGGGTTCTACCATCGGAGGCTCTTCAGCGTTGTTGGAAGGCAGGTAAGAAAGGAGCTGTCTGATAGCCGCGATGCTCTCTTCTTCGGTAGTGTGCGAGAAGTGAGCAACACCCGATTTAGTCATGTGGACAGCCGCGCCGCCCAGATCTTCGACCGAAACGTCTTCGTGTGTAACGGTCTTTACGACTTTCGGACCGGTAAGGAACATGTAGGAATTTGTATCTGTCATGAAAACGAAGTCGGTAAGAGCCGGCGAGTAGACTGCGCCGCCTGCACACGGACCGTAAACAGCCGAGATCTGCGGGATGACGCCGCTTGCAAGAGTGTTTCTCTTGAAGATCTCGCCGTAGCCGTCAAGGGCATGAACGCCTTCCGGGATGTTCGCGCCGCCGGAATCGTTGAGACCGACAACCGGTGCTCCGACCTTCATTGCGAGGTCGAGGACTTTGCATATTTTTTCGCCGACGATCTTTCCGAGTGAGCCGCCAGCGACCGTGAAATCCTGAGCGAAAACGAAAACTTTTCTGCCGTCGATCGTGCCGTAACCGGTGACTACGCCGTCGCCGACAGCCGCATTTGCGCCGTTTGCGCAGCGGAGAGCGTCGATCTCTTCAAAGCTGCCGCCGTCAAGAAGTTTCGCGATCCTTTCACGCGCCGTGAGCTTCCCTTTTGCGTGCTGCGCTTCGATCCTTTTTTCGCCGCCGCCGAGCTTTCCTTTCTCTTTTTTAGCCCTGAGAGCAGCTAATTTTTCTTCGATTGTTGTCATTCTTTCCTCCTAAATCACAATCTATGAACTAATGATGAGTTTCTTCAGTGAATTCAATAAGAACTTTCGTCTCTTTCGGGTGAACGAAAGCAATTTTCGTGTGATGTGCGCCGCCGCGCGGGACTTCGTCGATCATTCTGAGTCCCTTTTCCTTGGTCTGCGCGATATCTGCCTCGACATCATCGCTGCTGACTGCAAGGTGATGGAGACCTTCGCCTTTCTTCTCGAGGAATTTTGCGACTGAACTTTCGGGAGATGTCGGCTCAAGAAGCTCGATCCTGCTCTCACCGATGTTGAAAAAAGCAACTTTGACCTTCTGGTCTTCGACGATCTCTTCTCCTGCATATTCAAGGCCGAGAACATCGCGATAAATTTTTACAAACGCGTCAATGCTGTTGACTGCGATACCGATGTGATTGATTTTTCTGCTCATAACTTTCTCCTGAGAAAAATTCATTTACTAAAAAACCTAAACGCGGGGAAAATACACATATATTTTTAAATTGCAAGGTTATCGGAAACGAAAATTTTTCGCTTGCACAATTTTCAAAAAAGCGTATCATTTTTTGTTTGTTTTTTGTTTTTTGGAGGCTGATATGTTCAAAAAATTGTTTTTCTCCGCGTTTCTGACTGCCGCCCTTGTTTTTGTTTCTGCCGGCTGCGGCAACGGTTCTAGCTCGTGCACGACCGCACATTCCTACGGAGTCAATTCCTTCACGAAAAATGTTTCGGACACCTGCTTTAAAAAAATCGCCGAAGACGATTACTACAAAGGAAGCAACGTGATTCCCGAAGTCATCGAAAAAGCGGTTTCGGAGATGATGAAACTGGAACTCGTTTTCAACAAAGATGAATGCCGCGATTCCAATGACAAAACAGTAGAATGTCCCGATTTTATTCCGAAAAGTCTTAAAATGGAAAAACTTGCCGGCTGCAAGACCTATTCTGTCGATCCGCATACCGACTGCATAAGAGAAGATCCTGCTCTTTTGATTCTTTGATTCATTTTAAATCATCCTCAGAATCCGACACGCTTTTTATTCCGAAAAGTTTGAACATGAAATCTTCTCTTTCATCGAACATTTCCGACACAATCACTTTGTTGTCATCGATGTAATAAAAGAGATAGTTGTGTTTGACATAAAGACAGCGGAAATCTGTATCAACATCGAAAAGCGACGATATTCTTATTCCCTGTTGAGGATAAACAGCCAGATTTCTTGCAGATTCCATAATCTGTTTCAAAATCTTTTGAGCAGTTTCCGCTCCGAATTGTTCATTTAAATACATTTTGAGGATTTTCATTTTCTGCCGGACTATTTGAGAGAATTCGACTTTATAAATCATGTGCGGATTCCTAATTCGGCTTCAAGTTCTTCGATCGAAACTGTTCCTTCTTCGGCAACGGATCTTTTTGAATCGTTCAGCTTTGTCATAAGCTGCAGCAAAACCTTCTGTTTATCGAGATCATCCAATTCCTTCATGTCGATCAGCGCATACATTCCCAGACCGTTTTTTGTAAGATAAATCCTGTTGCCGTAACTAATTTGATTGACTATCGCCGTGTAGTTTTTTAAATCGGATATCGGTTTGATATTCGGCATCTTTACCTCCCAAGACAAAAATACGGTGAATTATACTTTCAGAACACATTTTGGCAAGAATTTTTCCATAAATTTAGCGGTAAATTTTACTGCCTATTTTACCTCAACCATGTTTCAGGCGGATTTTTTGATGTTTTCATAAAATCATCTGAAAATTTGCCTGAATTTCAGTTTTTTATATACTCGCCCGTTTCTGTTTTTTATGTTCTCTGCGGGGTCAGGCTGTGAAAAGATTTTTTCTGACATTTTTTATCCTTTTTGCTTTCGGTTCGGCTCTGTTTGCCGACCAGCAGGCAAACAACAGGCTGTTTTTTGCAGTTCAATCAATGAATGTAGAAAAGGCGCGCAACGCCGTTAAAGCGGGTGCCGACGTGAACGGCGTGGACGAAGACGGCTGGCCTTACTTCATTACCGCAGTAAGCGGCGGAAACATCTACATGATCGACGTTTTTCTCCGCAAAGGCGTTAAAATCAACATTGCGGGTCCGGACGGAAAGACCGCGCTCATGCACGCGATTTCTGCAAAAAACAAAAAGGTCGTGAACTTTCTGCTTAAATCACGTGCTTCTCTCACGGCAAAAGACAAATCGGGCAAAAGTGTCCTCATGTACGCGGCAGAAGCGGGCGATCTCGAACTCGTGAACAGAGCGCTCAAGGCAAAAGCAAACCCGCTCGATGCCGACAGCAAGGGG
The DNA here is from genome assembly GCA_905235605.1 of uncultured bacterium. Classification (GTDB taxonomy): domain Bacteria; phylum UBP6; class UBA1177; order UBA1177; family UBA1177; genus UBA1177. Next base: position 6,148 of record CAJOMF010000005.1, on the reverse strand, counting down.
ATGAACGCCCTCAACTACGCAATGTCGGGCAGAAACAAACAGATAATCAAAATGCTCGGGGCTTACGAGACGCAGCCGCACGATTTCATAATCGCAGTCGAAACGGGAAATGTCTCAAAAGCCCGTGCGCTGCTCAACAAAGGAGTCGACCCCAACCTCAAGAACGAATCGGGCGAACCGCCGCTTTTCGTGGCGATAAGGAACAACGACAAGGCGATGCTCAAACTTCTCCTTGAAAAAAATGCAGACGTAAACTTCAAAAACAGCAAAGGCTACACGATCCTGATGTACTGCCTCGCTTCGAACAAGATAAAACTGGCTCAGGAACTCCTTAAAAACGGCGCTTTGGGCGACTTCAACTTCAAATATGCGAAAGGCCGCACCGCCCTGATGATCGCGATTTTCACGAAAGACAGGCGTTTCATCCGCTCGATAGCCAAATTCCGTCAGGATCTCAACATCACAGACGATGCCGGAAAAACAGCACTCATCTATGCAGTCCAGATGGGACTCGGAGACGTCGTGAAAGACCTTCTTGAAAAAGGAGCCGACAAATACATCGCAGGGAAGGACGGCAAAACCGCCCTTGACATCGCTGAAGAAAAAGATCTGGCCTACATAACGATGCTGCTCAAAAAGTAATGCTGAATAAAGAAGAAATCATCAAAATAATCCCGCACAGAGATCCTTTTTTAATGATCGACAGTGCCGAAATAGTTGAGCCTGAAAAATCGGCCAAAGGCTTGAAAACTCTTACCGGAAACGAAGATTTTTTCCGCGGACACTTTCCGGACGAGCCCGTCATGCCCGGAGTTTTAATCATAGAATCGATGGCACAGCTCGGAGCAGTGCTGATCCTGAGCATTGAGAAATACCGCGGCAAAAAAGTTTATTTTACATCGATCGACAACGCGAAATTCCGCAGAAAAGTCGTTCCGGGCGACAATCTTGAACTTTACGTCGAACTCATTTCGTTCAGGCACAATATCGGCAGAGGCGCCGCGCACGCAGAAATAAACGGCGAAACGGTCTGCTCGGCAGAACTCGGTTTTGCGATCGCCTAACTCTGAAACACTTCTCGCTTTTTTGAAAAATCCGGCTACAATAGGCAGATTTTGATTTTTGGAGCAGTTATGAAGAACGAAAACAAAAAAGGTTTTTACGCAGGGATCGATCTCGGCGGAACGAAAATCCTGACAGTGATCGAAGACGCCGAAAGGAATGTTCTGGCTAAGACGAAAATACCGACGGAGGCTTCGCGCGGAGTCGGAGTTGTGATGGATAACATTGTTAAATCACTTGAGATATCGTGCAAAGACATCAACATCACGCCGAATGAACTTTCGGGGATCGGGATCGGCGTTCCGGGGCCTGTAAACCACGAAAAAGGGCTCGTCTACGACTGCCCGAACCTTGCAGGCTGGAAAAATATCGAAGTGAGAAAAATGCTCAACGAACGCTGGAACGTTCCTGTCAAAGTCGAAAACGATGCACGTGTCGCTGGACTTGCCGAAACGAGGCTCGGCGCGGCAAAAGGCTTTGATCACGTTTTTTACATCACAGTAAGCACAGGAATCGGAGCAGCGATAATCACGAACGGAAAAATCTACCACGGTGCAGACGGCGCAGCAGGAGAATTCGGCAGGATGAGACTTTTAGACGGCTCGATTTTTGAAACCGGTTTTGCAGGTCCTGCAATCGAAAGACTTTTCGGGATTCCGACACCGCAACTTACTGAACTTGTTGAGAAAAATGATCCTGGCGCAAAAAAGGCTGTCGAATATATGACTGACGGGATCGGAACATTTCTGGCAAACGTCACGACTCTTCTCAATCCGCAGATAATCGTTGTCGGAGGCGGAGTTTCGCAGCTGGGCGACCTGATCTTAGAGCCGATACGGAAAAAAGTCGCAGCGTCGGCCTTTTCGATCGCTGCAGAAAACGTGAAAATAGTCCGTGCCGCACTGCATACCGATTCAGGTGCTGTCGGCGCAGTAGAGCTGCTTTTTGATTAAAACAGGAGAATAAAATGTACCGCTTTATCAGTTTGCTCGGGATCTTGGTTTTCATTTTCATTGCGTGGCTCTTAAGCGAAAATCGTAAGAAAGTAGACTTCAAGATCGTCGCTTACGGCATCATCGTCCAGTTTTTATTCGCTTTTTTCGTCCTTAAGACTTCGCCGGGAAAGGCCATTTTCGACTTTCTCAACAAATGTTTCACGAAAATCACGAGTTTCACGACTGCAGGTTCGGAATTCGTTTTCGGCGGCCTGCTCGACAAGTTCTCGTTTGCCCTTTCCGTCCTTCCGACGATAATCTTCTTTTCGTCTCTTTTCGCAGTTCTCTACTACTTCGGGATCCTGCAGTTTTTTGTCCGCATTTTTGCGTGGATCTTCGTAAAAGTCCTTAAAACAAGCGGCGCAGAAAGCCTTTCGGCGGCCGCAAACATCTTCATCGGTCAGACCGAAGCACCACTTATCATCAAACCCTACATCAAAAACATGACGAGAAGCGAGCTCATGTGCCTTATGACAGGCGGCTTGGCAACAGTTGCAGGCGGAGTTCTCGCGGCTTACATCCAGATGGGGATCGATGCCGGACACCTTATCGCGGCAAGCGTAATGAGTGCTCCCGCTGCAATAGTCATGGCTAAAATAATGGTTCCCGAGACCGGAACGCCGCAGACAGTTTCCCAGAGCGGGATAAAGATCGAAGTCACCGACAAAAATGCAATCGACGCGGCAGCAAGAGGAGCCGGTGAAGGCGTTTTCCTTGCGATAAACGTCGTTGCGATGCTCGTTTCGTTCATCGCATTCGTCGCGATGTTCAACTACGTTTTTTCCCTTTTCGGTACATCCATGGAAGAGATCCTCGGCTGGATATTCAAGCCTCTCGCATTTCTCATGGGCGTTCCGTGGGAGGAAACCTCGCAGGTCGGCACTCTGCTCGGACAGAAAACAGTCCTCAACGAGTTCATCGCCTACGATTCGCTTGCCAAAATGAATGCCGACGCCTCTACCATGCTTTCCGAAAGAAGCACCGTCATTTCGATTTACGCCCTCTGCGGATTTTCCAACTTCGGCTCGATCGCGATACTTTTGGGTGGGATCGGTGCAATGATCCCCGAAAGAAGGAGCGAGATCGCATCTCTTGGCATCAAAGCTCTTATCGGCGGCACCTTCGCGTGCCTTCTCACCGCAAACATCGCGGGGATACTGGTCTAGGCCTCCCCTTCGCCCTTCTGCCTGTCAAACCACAGGCACAAAATACATCCACTTTTTGCCTTATAAAAAAAAATCAATAGAATAAGGTGTTTTTGCTTTTTTGTGCGCTGTCTGTTCGCGGGGAGGAAGTAATGCGGAAAACAGAAAGGCTTGATTTTGTAGGAGCTTTCGAGCAGGGCTGGATCCAGTACAAATCTAATTTTACGAAACTTGCCGGCTGGGGCGCGGCAATCACAGTTCCCCCTGTTTTTTTCCATTTCAGTATAACCGCCGGAGTGATCCTGACACTGATTTTCGAAGGATTTCTGATGATCCTTCTTGCTAATTCGGTCGTATGTGCTTCAAAAGGGATGAAAAACGACACTTTTTCTTCGGCAAAACTCCTTCTCGGCTGCTTCAAAAACGGATTTCTGATTTCGATCCTTCTTTTTCCGCTGCTCGTTATCGGTTTTGCTGCCGCAGTAGTCCCTTCGGTCGCTCTTTTCAGCGTTTTCATGTTCACTTTTTTCATCACGGCGCGCAAACAGACATTCGCCGTTGACGCAATGTGGGAGAGCCTTCGCGAAGGAAACGGATACAGACTTCCGCTTTTTCTTTTTTCCCTGATTTTTTATGCTTCCGCCGCACTGACAGTTCTTCTCGCACAGCTTTTCATGCCTCTGGGATTCATTGCCGGTGCGCTTACAACACCCTATTTTTTCTCGGTAATTTATGAATTTTACGACCAGCTGGAGACAAAATAATGAACTACGAAACCGATTTTCTGGCTTATCAGCTTCTGAACATTTACAAAGGAAGAAAAGTTCTCGATTTTTTTGTAGAACCCCTTTTCGGCGATGCTTCGGGCAGGTCTTACTGCCGCATCCGCTTTGAAGACACGACTGTCGTAATGATGAAAGTCGCAAATATCAAGCCCGGCGAATTCGGGCGGGGCGATTCATTCACGGACTTCATGGCGATCCGCGATTTTTTGAGCGGCATCGGAGTGAATGTGCCTGAAATTCTTGCCGTCATTCCCGAACAGAAGGCGATGCTCCTCGAAGATCTGGGCGACACCACCCTTTTCAAACAGATAGAAAACGATAAAAGGAACAAGTTCACATACATAAAAGATGCGCTCGATCTGCTCACCGACACTCAGAAAAAACTTTACGACCGCACTAAATACGACACTCCTGCCGATAAAAGAAAATTCACGACCAAACTTTTCATGGACGAGTTCTACCATTTTTACGAATATATGATCGCAAAAAGGGTTTACGCAATTCCCTACAAAAATCTTTGGCCGAAACTTGAAAAATACTGCACGAAAATTTCGAAAGAGCTTTACAACCTGCCCTACTTCTTTTCACACAGGGATTTCCAGTCGAAAAACATCATGGTCAAAGATGACACTAAATATCTCATCGACTTTCAGGACGCCCTGACGGCACCTGCGGTTTACGACCTTGTTTCGCTGCTGCGCGATTCTTACGTCACACTTTCGGCAGATGAACTTTCGTCGCTTCTTTCCTATTTCTGGGACACGAACGGCGTTATGCACGAATTTTTCAACGATTACGATTCGTTCGAGCACGCTTTCTACATCCAGACTCTGCAGCGCAAGATGAAAGACGCGGGAAGATTCGTCTATCTCAATCAGGTAAAAGGAAAAGAGTGGTTCGTCCCCTACATCCTGCCTACTCTCGGCTATGTGAAAGACGCACTGATAAAGCTTGAACTTTTCAAGATCCTGGAGCTTCTGGCGCCCTATATTCCTGAATTTGACAACGGGAGAGCAAAGTGAAAGCACTGATTTTAGCCGCAGGTTTCGGGACCAGGATGGCTCCGATAACAGACAGCATCCCGAAACCGCTCATTCCTGTCCTGAACCGCCCGACGATAGAATACAACATCTATTTTCTCAAGCACTACGGGATAAAGGAAATCTATATCAACCTTCATTCCCACGGTGAAAAGATAGCCAAAGCGCTCGGAAACGGCAGCAGATACGGCGTCACCATCGAATATCTGCCTGAAAGCGAGATCCTTGGCACCGGCGGCGCGATCGCTTCGATGGAACCTTTCGTAAAAAAAGAGCCTTTCGTCGTCATAAATTCCGACACGATCTTCAACTTCGACCTTGACAAGATGATCGAAAGCCACAACCGTTCCGATTCTCTGGCAACTCTGGGCATACTTCCGGCATCGCAGAACGATCCGCGCGCAGTCATCCGCGTTGACGGAAACAAGATCGTCAGGATGCTCAACGAATCGATTTACGACACGATCCCCGAAGGAAACGCACTTTTCACAGGGATCCACGTCATAAATCCGCAGCTTCTCGAATTTATTCCGAAAGGATGCTTCGTTTCGATCACGAGCTACGTCTACAAACGGGCGGTAAAATCAGGAAGGAACCTCAACGCCTTTTACATCAAAGGAAACTGGTGGGATATGGGAACGCCCGACGGCTATCTTGACTGTTCGTTCGAACTTCTGCGCACGCTTCCGCTCAAATTTTTTGACGACACCGACATTTTCGGCGACTACTACCACACAAAATACGAAGATTTCGGCAGCAGTAAAAACGAAGACTTTTTCGTAGCGCTCGGCAAAAAACTGAACTTCCCGCCGATCAAGCAGGAACCGCCGATAGTTATAGGCAACAACTGCGATATCGAAAAAAGCAGCGAGATCGTTCTCGGACCGAACCTCATTGCAGGTGACGGCGCAGTTCTTACGGCAGACCACGACCTTTCCAATGCCGTTTACCTTCCAGGTGCCGACGGAACAAGAGTGATCTACGGAAAGAACGGGAAAATCTACTGCTGATTCTTTTTTCACGGTTCAGTCACATTTTGTGTGGGATAAAAGATTTTGTTCATGTCCGTGTCTGCTCATATCAATAAGTTTTAAGAAAAAGTATTCGTCGTCATTATAGCC